>CAMEGY010000039.1 GCA_945916625.1 uncultured Anaerococcus sp. | reverse complement strand
AAGATTTTTGATGAAGAAAGCCGTCTTAAATCAAGAACCGGACTGGTTGAGAAAATCACTACCCAAAGGGAAATAGATAAATTAATTAATGCAAATTCTAAAGTTCTTGATATCGGAGCCGGTACTGGAGTTTATACAATTTCCCTTGCTAGCAAAGTTAAATAAGTTACTGCCTTTGAGCCATCTAGAACAAACTTTAAGAACCTAGAAATGAAAACAAAGAAATTTTCAAATATAAGAGCCTATAATAAGTCATCTTTCGACCTAGAGGACTTAGAAGAAAATTATTTCGATCTAGTCTTAATATTTGGACCAATGTATCACTTATCTAATGAAAAAGATAGAATAGACGTGCTTAGGCAAGCTAAAAGAATCTGCAAGGATGGTGGACATATATTAGTCTCCTACATAAATCACGACATGGTCCTAATTAGCGTATCTATTAACTATAATCTAAATATTTTTTCAGGCCCTAGCTTTGATAGCAAAAAACAAAGATTAATTGATAGGCCTTTTATATTTTTCAAAGTCGATGAAGCAAGACAAATGATAGAAGATGAGGATATCGAAATAAAATATATAATAGCAAGTGATGGATTCGCAGAAGTTTTGAGTAAGTACCTTGATGAAATGACTGAAGAATCATTTAAAAATTATTTGAAATGGCACTTAAGTCACTGTAGAGACTCAGAAACACTCGGAGCAACTAACCACCTACTCTTTGTATGCAAGAATAAAAAATGAAAAATATCAAACTATACATCCCCAAAAAAACCGAATTAGACTTTGCCAAAAATATATTAAAAGATCCTGCCACCATGGCCTACAACAAAGGCTATGATTTGGATTTTCCTGGCTATGATAAGGAAAGTGGGACTATTACCCCTTCCGATAGGTACTGGGAAAAATGGTATGACCTTTATTTTGCTAATGTCGGCTATTATTTCTACGCCTATATTTATGACCAAGATTTAAAGGTCTTTGTAGGAGAAGTTAATTTTCACCCTTCAAAACTTAATCCTAATACAAGAGATATAGGCATTGTAATCAAAGACGAATTCAGGGGCCAGGGTTACGGCAAGGTTGGTCTTAAGCTTTTAATAGATAAGGCTTTTTCCTTTGATTCTATAAAAGCTCTTTGCAATAATTTTGAAAAAGAACGAATAGCTGCTTTAAAAATCCATGAGGACTTGAGTTTTAGAATCGTTGATGAATCTAATGGAATTTTATATCTTAAGCTTAAAATAAATAATTGGTAGCTAGCTGATAATTAAAATTGTAGAGTATTTAAATTAAATATAAATACCAAAAAAGAGCTGAAATCTTTCTCAGCTCCTTTTTTTACATATCCATTATTTCCATTTTGTCTAGTTCGTCTTTTTCTTTTTTCTTATTTTTGTAGTAAATATAAACCAAATAATGAATCATTGTTGGGATATTTGCTATTATAAGACCTACAATGAAGCCTGGTATGGTGACTTGATTATCCCCATAGGCATCAAAAGATACTTGACCTATATACCAGGCAATTGTGCTTAGAAAAGATAAGATTGGTATTATTAGACCCCAAGGCCCCTTGGTGTTTTTACAAATTATAATTTGAATTATTAGGGGTAATACAAAAGTAAATATTCCCAATACTATAATTAAAGATAGGCCTGTTTTCATCTTTCTTCTCCTTCTTTTTTATATTCTTCAATCAAAATCTTGGCTGCGTCTAGGGTGATTTTTCCGTCTATGGCCATTGACTTTATAAGGCTTACATAGGACTTATCTTCCTTGTCTGATAATTTTATTTTCTCTATTAGCCTATCAAGCCTTAGTCTGACTGTTGGGTAGGATACGCCGTAGATAGCTGCCATTTCCTTTAAGGATCCCGATTCTAGGATAAATCTCTTGATAAAGTCAATTTCGCTATCATCAAGATTTTCTATCCACTCTCTCTTGTCATTTCCCATCGCTATCCTCCTTAATTACTATTATTATAAACCTAAATAATATTTAATTCAACTTTAGTTTTATTAAAGATAATTAGAAAGCTTTCTTTGATAATATTTTAGATGTGTATGTTTTTGCATTTTTGGTTATATATAATAAGTAAGGAGGATATTATGAAATTTTTACACACTATGGTTAGGGTTAAGGATATTGACAAATCTGTTAAGTTTTATACAGAAGAATTAGGCTTTGAAGAAACTAGGAGAAGAAAGTTCCCAGATAAAAAATTTGACCTTGTATTTTTAGCTTTGCCAGGTTCACCAGAATTTGAATTAGAATTGACATACAATTATGACCAAGAGGAAGGCTACGACCTAGGCACAGGCTATGGCCATATAGCAATTTCCCATCCTAATATAGCAGATATTAGAGGAAGGCTTTTAGCAAATAACTATGAAGTGACAGAAATCAGAGGTCTAACACCTGATTCTAACAAATATTTCTTTGTGACAGATCCTGATGGCTACAGGATTGAAATTATACAAAAAGAAGATTAGGATAATAAAAATCCGGATAGGACCTCTTGGCCTTACCCGGATTTTTTTATAGTTTGTATTCTTCATTTCTTTCCCATATAGGATCTTCTATTCCATCTCGTTTTTGCTTTTCATAGTCATCCATGACTTCTTGTACTTTTCTAAAGAGTAAAAATAAGCTAATTACGCTGATAAATACTATTATACCAACAAATACGTCTATAATCCCCCAGACCACATGGAGGTCTAGTTTTGTTGAGATGATAAACATGGCAAAGGCTGTGAGGGTACAGATAATAATAGTTGTGACAAAAGTCCCAAACATTCCCAAAAATCCTTGTTCTGCTGGGTGGTCCACATCTGCAGATGCGTGCATAATTCCTGCAATACCATTTCCTGCATCATTTGAAAATAAACCTCTTGCAACTCCAAACCTAAAGGCTTACATAATTGTGTAGCCGCCAAGGCCAGCGAATGCTTGTTTGATTCCAAAAGCACCTTTGAAAATATCAGAAAACATCGCTGGCACCTTTGTAATATTAGTTACAAGGATAAAAAGAACAGCAAGTATATATAATCCAGCCATGACTGGCACTATCTTACTTGATATATCTGTTAGTCTCTTTACCCCGCCGATTGTAACAATCGCAGCTATTATTGTTACAACTATTCCAACATAGATTGGGTCGATATTTGATACTCCTGTAAGGGCTTGGGCGATTGAGTTTGTCTGCATAAAGGCTATACAAAGTCAACTCCTATTATGTAGAAAAATGCAGTTATAACTGGCATAACTTTTGATTTAAGACCAAACCTTACATAATATGCAGGTCCGCCCCTGTAGGTACCGTCAGATAATTTCACCCTATAAATTTGACCGAGGACGGTTTCTGCAAAGGTGATTATCATACCAAGTAGGGCTGTAATCCACATCCAGAAAATCGCTCCAGGTCTACCTGCTGCAAGGGTTGTAGCGACTCCAACAAGTAAGCCTGTCCCAACTTACCCGCCCACCGCAGTAACAAGGGCGGCAAAGCCTGACACATTAGAATCAGATTTTAAGTTTTTATTTATTACGTGGAAGATATCTTTAGCATATCTAAACTGCGGAAAGCCGAGCCTTATAGAATAGTAAAGCCCCTAGCAATTACATTAGCCCACATAAAGTTTGCTATTTCTATAAAAATATTCATAGTACTCCTTTAATTTACAACATTTTTTTCTTTACCTGCCTCAAAGGCATTGATATTATCAATGGCAATTCCTAGAAGCCTTTCACGTGTTTCAACCGGAGCCCAAGCCATGTGAGATGTTATTATTATATTATCATAAGAAAGCAATGGGTTATCGTCGTTAATTGGCTCAGTCTTGTTCACATCAAGACCTGCTGCGAAAACCTTGCCAGAATCCATAGCTTTCATGAGAGCCTTTTCATCAATTAGACCGCCCCTTGCTGTATTTATGATAATTACACCGTCTTTCATCTTTGAAATTGAAACTTCATTGATAATATCTTTAGTTTCATCATTTAAAGGCAGGTGAAGGTCAATTATATCGGATTTTTCAAAAATTTCATCCTTATTTACATATTTTACGAAAGCCTTTGCCTCATCATTTTGACTCCTATTATAGGCAAGGACTTCCATGCCCATAGCCTTATAGATTTTAGCTGCTGCAAGGCCGATCTTGCCAAGGCCCATGATGCCAATGGTTTTGCCAGCAAGTTCCATGAGCGGAAAGTCTCCAAAATACCAAAAACCTTCCTTAGACCAGCGGCCGTTTTTAACTTCCCTGTCGTGATGGCCAACTCTCGTTGTAATCTCAAGTAAGAGGGCAAGGGCAAATTGGGCCACAGCATCAGTTCCATAGCCTGGGACATTGGTTACAACTATGTCATGTTCTCTTGCTGACTCAAGGTCAATGCTATCAAAACCTGTAGATAAAACTCCTATATACTTAAGCTTAGGCAAGTTTTCTAAAACTTCTCTGGTAATTTTTGTATAGCAAACGAGGAGAATTTCAGCATCCTTTGCCCTATCAACAATCACTCCTACATCGTTTGGGCACTCCTTATAGACTGTCACATTATAATTATCTTTTAGACTATCAAAGCTCATATCGCCTGGGTTTAGCGGTTTAGAATCAAGAATTACAATATTTCTCATTAAAATCCTCCTCTAGTTTTACAAATTCATCTTTATTTAAGCCATAATCACCTAATTCAAAACGTCCTAGCCTATGAAAGTCAGATCCGCCCGACATTAATAGGTCAAAATTTTTGGCAAATTCTCTTGCCCTCTCAAAATCGCGCTCTTTCATTCTTGAGTGGTTGATTTCAATTGCCCTAAGACCGAATCCAGCATATTTTTCTATCTCATCCCAGTTATCATATTCTTGAGGATGGGCAAGGATAGAAAGGCCTGCGTCTTTATTAATAGCCTCAATTGCATCCTTCACAGGGATATAACCCATGGTTTTGGCAAGTTCATCAGTTGTTTTTTCATTGAAAATATCCTTAAAGCCCTTACCTTCCATCTCTTTAGGATACTTACCCTTAAGGGCCCAGAATATATCAGATTTATAGATTATAGAATTTGGTGCAAAAGTTTTGACAAAGTCATAATCTAGGTCAAAACCGTCTTTGCTAAGTTCTGGCAAAAGTGAAATATGGTAGGCTTCTCTCTTTTTATTTGTAACAGTATTTAATTTTTCAATCTCTGGGGTCGATTCTTTCAAAAAAAGACCGACTATATGGACTTTTTTATGACTTTCATAGTCATAGGCTGAGATTTCAAGGCCCTTAATTAGTCTAATATCAAAGTTTTTTCCGATTTCCTTAATTTTTTCAAAATGATCTGCCCTATCGTGGTCAGTTATGGCTATAGTTTTAAGTCCTGCCTTACTTGCCATCTCTATGACTTCTTTTATATCGTAATCACCATCTGAATAAGATGTGTGCATGTGTAAATCAGCGTATTTCATAAGTTCCTTTCTTTTTTTGAAAAAATGATTACTAATAAAAAAAGGAGCTGTTTTACCAGCCCCTATTTTTATTTATTTGGAGTCAACTTAACTGTAGATGTGAGAATATCTGAATATGTGTAAGACACTACTCTTTCTACATCAAAATCGTTGTTGACCTTAACAGTAAACACACTTGGGAATGCATCTACAATGACACCTGTCTTGGTTTTAACTCTCTTCCTGCCCATGTCAGCCTTGAGAATTACCTCTTTGCCGACACTATTTTGTACTTCTTTTCTAATATCGTGAACTGATTTTTGTGCCATCTAATCATCCTTCCATTTGATACTTGTATCATTATACGGTCAGAGGATGATTTTGTCAAGAAAACTATTATTATACACTAGCTAAAACCAATGTCAAATATTTTTTAAAGTTTTTTTACATGTTTGAAACGGCTACTTATCAATATCTTATATGTGTTTATAAAAAGCTAAATATGCTTTATAAGTTTGGTATAAGTCTGCTTTTGAAATTAATTCTAGTGGAGCGTGCATGGACACTACTGGAGTACCACAATCTACTACGCTCATGCCGTATTCAGCAAGGATATAGGCGATTGTACCTCCGCCACCTTGGTCGATTTTACCAAGCTCTCCTGTTTGCCAAATAGCTTTTTCTTTGGCAAAAGCAAGTCTTACTTCTGATAAATATTCTCCGTCAGCATCATTTGATCCTCCCTTGCCCCTGGCACCTGTATATTTTGTAAGGGCAACACCGTGGCCAAGTTTGGCAGTATTAAGTGGTTCTGTAGCATCAAGATATCCTGGGTCTTCTGCAAGGGTTACGTCTGCTGATAGAACCTTAGAATTTCTTAAAGCTCTTTTTAGGCTAACAATATTGCCTTTTCCTTGAGCTTCTAGGATTTCTAGGACCATATCTTCAAAAAATTGGCTGGTCATGCCTGTTGCACCCACAGATCCAATTTCTTCCTTATCAACGAAAAGACCTACTAGAGTTTTTTCTGGCACTTCTTTTATATCAAGGATTGCCTTAAGAGATGCAAAAGCACAGACCTTGTCATCGTGGCCATAAGCCATTATCATTGACCTATCAAAGCCAACTTCACGAGCCTTTGTAGCTGGCACAACATTTAATTCTGCCACAAGGAAATCTTCTTCATCAAGGCCATAATGATCACTTAAATATTTCAAAACATTTTTCTTGATAGGATTTTCTTTTTCATCCTTAAGTGGAATTGATCCCACCATGATGTTAAGTTTTTCTCCTTCAATCACTTCGGCAGCCTTTTTTTGGTTAAGGTCTGCTGATAGGTGGACTAAAAGTTCAGAAATGAAAAATACTGGGTCATCTTCCTTTTCACCGATAGAAATTTCAACTTTTTTCCCATCCTTAGTAAAGGCAACTCCCACAAGGCTAAGCGGAATATTTGTCCACTGGTATTTTTTGATACCTCCATAATAGTGGGTTTTGAGATATGCTGCGTGGCTTTCTTCGAAAAGTGGGTTTGGCTTAAGGTCAAGTCTTGGACTATCGAGGTGAGATCCAACTATAGTCATACCCTTTTCCAGATCATCACTACCAAGCACAAATAAAGCTACAGCCTTGTTTCTATTGATAGTGTAGGCCTTAGCTCCAGCTTTCAATTCGCCAGCCTCAATTAAATCTTCAAGTGGTCTAAAACCTTCTGCTTCTGCTCTTTTGATAACTTCCTTAACAGCCATTCTTTCAGTCTTAGACTCATCCATAAAGCTTAGATAATCCTTAGAAAAGATATCCAATTCTTTTAATTCTGCCTCACTCATCTCAAGCCAGGCGTTTTTTCTATTAACTTCCATACTTCCTCCAATAAAAGGGAAACCCTCCCCGATTCTTTTTATATAATTATTATACTGGTTTATAAATAATTTTATATAGAAATATAAAACGGTTAGATTTATTTCTAGTCGCCTTCCTTACAAAACCATCCTAATAAGACACTTTTATTTTTAAGTTATAATCTGCTTTTTTATCCATAAATGACTTATCTATTTCATCTACATTTGACCACTTTAGTAAAATTTCCGAAGTTTCTCCTCTTAGAAGGCTGAGCACAAATTTTTGCAAAGCTCGTGATTGGCCTACGACCATAATTTCATCTTTAATTGAAAAATCAAACCTGCTATAAGAAATCAAATTCAAATATTCTTTTTCATAAATGGACCAAAAACTGATAGGAAGGTATTGAGGAAGAATAATCTCAGGAAGATCGCTATCGTGGTCCATCTTAATTTCAATTTCAGAATCCCTATGCGATTCACCTACTAGATCTAGAGGATAAGATTTATTGTTAATAGTAGCAAGATTATTTTTAGGATACCCTT
>CAMEGY010000038.1 GCA_945916625.1 uncultured Anaerococcus sp. | reverse complement strand
TAATACTATTTGGACCGTTATTAATAAACATATAAAAAATACCAATTCCAAAAAAAATAATAAAGTTCTTAATGGTTAAATATGGTTTTATAGAAATTAAATCTAGTTTAATTTGTTTTTTGATATTCATTATTTCCTCCCATAATAAATCATAATCTGGTCAATACTTGGTGCTTCTGCAACTAGGTTTTCATTTTTTATGTAATCTTCTCTTAAGATTAAGGCTTCAAAGTTGACTCTTGACATCTTTTGGCCTAGGATTTTAAGATTTTTAATACTATCATAATCATCTAAACCACCCCTAATTAGTAAAAACTTATCATAAAATTCATCCTTCGTCCCTTCAAAGACGATTTTCCCCTCATCTATAAATACAATATAATCAGCAATCCTGTCAAGGTCTTGGGTGATGTGGGTTGAAAACAATACTGTGTGGTCTTCGTTTTCCATAAAGTCTAAAACTATATCCACAAGTTCATCCCTCATAGCTGGATCAAGTCCGCTTGTAGGCTCATCTAGGATTAGGATTTTTGCCTTATGAGATAAGGCAACTGCAAGCATTAGCTTGATTTTCATACCCCTTGATAATTCTTCCACCTTCTTATCCCTATCAAGCTTAAATTTATCAAGATAGGCATAAAAAGATTTAGAATCCCAATTTTCATAACCCACATTCATAGCCTTATTTACAAGATCTAAGGTCCAATCTTTTCCCAAAAAAGAATCGTCCATGACTAGGCCAACATCTTGGAGATAGGACAAATCTTCGATTTTTTTACCATCTAGGAAAATTTCCCCGTCGTAGTTTATAAGTGACAAAAGTGCCTTGATAGTAGTTGTCTTTCCCATGCCGTTTTTCCCGATAAATCCTGTTACAAAACCCTTTTTGATGGCAAAGTCATTTGGACCTAGGATAAATTTGTCAAAAGTTTTTGAAAGGCCCTTTGCCCTAATCTTATCAGTCATTAAAATCTCCTTCATACAAATAATCTAAAAGTTCTCTTAAATCTTTCTTTTCCATTTTAATATCTTTTGAAATCCTAATCGCAGAAAGTAAAGATTCCTCAAGTTTTTTCTGCTTTTCTTCAAGCCTTAGGTTTGGATCTTCCTTGCCGACAAAGGTACCAAGTCCTTGGCGACTTTCGATAAAGCCTTCACTCTCCAATTCATCGTAGGCTTTCTTGACAGTCAAAATCGAAATCGAAAGCTCACGGGCAAGATTTCTCACAGAAGGAAGCTTCTCCCCACTAGATAGATTTCCCTTTAGGATTTCATCCCTAATTGCGTTTTTAATTTGTTCATAAATAGGGACAGCCGACCCATTTTTTATAATAATCTTCAATTTTATTCCCCTCTTCTCTATAACAGTATATAACAGTTTATAACACTTGTCAAAATAATCTATAAATAAAAAAATCCCTCATCAAAAGATAAGGGACTAAAAGCTTTTATTTATCAGCTTCTATTAAGTTTTTTATTCCTTCAATTCCAACCCTAATGGCAAGGTCTGTGTCGTGGACTACTGGGTTTTCGAGATTTTCTTTTTCTCTTTCTTGGTTGGCTACTACAAGAAAACATGATCCTACCCTCACTTTTAAGAAGCTTGCTACTGTAAATAGGGCTGCAGATTCCATTTCACTTGCAAGTGTTCCTAGTCTTTTCCAGGCCTCCCATTTATTGTTTAATTCGTAAGAGATTGGCATGATATCAGGTTCGTGTTGGCCATAAAATGAGTCCTTGCATTGGACTACTCCAACGTGGCTTGTGGTTTTAAGGTCTTCTGCTGCTTTCTTGATAGAGGTTGTGACTTCAAAGTCTGCCACAGCCGGAAATTCTATCGGGGCATATTCCTTGCTTGTGCCTTCTGCCCTGATTGCAGCTTGGGCTATTACAATATCTCCGCTTTTAACGTCTAGGTCTATCCCCCCACAGGTGCCGACTCTTATAAAAGTGTGGGCGCCTAGCTTTGTGAGCTCCTCTAGGGCAATGGCAGCTGATGGTCCGCCTATACCTGTCGATGTGACTGAGACTTTTTCGCCATTAAGATATCCTGTATAGGTTACGTATTCACGCCTGTCGCCTACCTTTTGAGGATTGTCAAAATAGGCTGCGATTTTTTCGCACCTTTTTGGATCTCCCGGCAAGATTACGTATTTACCTATGTCTTCTTCCTTAAGCCCTATATGGTATTGTCTGCCGTCGTCTGAGTATTTCATGTGCCCTCCCCTAACTTATCTATAAGATGAAAAATAGACTCAACACTATAATTTGCTGCAGTTCTCACTTCTTTATTGGTCACATAGTCGAGTGTGTACGAATAAGGTGTTTCTTTTAGGAAAATTATATCATTATAGTCATCTCCAATGGCTATTATTTCACCATCAAATTTAAAATATTCTTTTATAATTTCTATTCCTCTTTGCTTATTAATACCCTTTTTAACCACGTCTATAACACCGATAGAATAGTGAAAATCAAAGTCTTCTGGGAAATGATTTGTAATTTCTGTATCTGAATATATTGCAAGGGCCATTATGGGTTCTTTTACATTTTCTATTTTAGAAAGCCTTTCACTTTCTGTAAAAATCGCCATCTCATTTTCGATTTTATCTCCATAATATTCTAAAAACTCACGGGCCTTTGAAATAGGAATATCAGCCGTAAAAATTTCTATAAATTTCCCATCTTTTTCTACAAAAATATGGCCGCCGTTGTTGGCAATTATTATATCAGGTTCAATTTTCCCTTCGATGAGGGGATAAAGACTTGCGTATGACCTACCTGTCACAATAGCAAAAAGATTCCCAGCTTTCTGGAAATCTCTTATTGCTTGTGTATCTTTTTGGGAAATCTTTCCGTCTATTAATATTGTCCCGTCAAAATCTGATCCTAAAATCATTTGTCACTCTCTTCGATTTTGATATATTCTATTCCATTTTTCTCAAGGAGTTCTACTGCATAATCGTCCATCCTATAAGCATTTCTGTAGTAGATTTTTTTAATCCCCGCTTGGATTAGACTTTTAGTGCAGTTTAAGCAAGGAAAGTGGGTCACATAGCAAATGGTATCTTTAACTGAAATTCCTTCCTTGGCACAATACAAAATAGCATTCATTTCTGCATGAATTGTCGCAATGCAGTGGCCATCTCTCATGGTATGGCCAATCTCATCGCAATGGGCATTTCCTTTAATTGAGCCGTTGTAGCCAGTTGATACAATCCTATTTTCGCTATTTACAAGGACGCAGCCCACATAGGCCCTGTCGCATGTGCCACGCATTGCAACAGTTTCTGCAAGTCTCATAAAATATTCATTCCAGCTTAGTCTATCTTTCGCCATTTTTCTCTCCTATTTAAAATTTAAGTCTTATCTTAAATAGGATATCAAATAATTTGTAAGATATCAAGAGGGAAAGGCCGTAGGCAATGATTCTTATTATAGTATTTGAAGTGTCAGGAGCCACAATGCTTGCTGTTATCACAAAAAGGATTGATGTAAGGGAAAGAATTCCAGCCCACTTAGATATTTCTGATAAGACCTTGTTTTTAACCATGTAGCCTGACCTTTCTGCGGAAGATTTGCCGATTGTAAGGTAGGCTATTATTGCAATTATGAAGGAAACTGCAAGGCCTGCCCAAAGGCTTGGTGTCTTGTCAAAATCTACATTTATTAAGGATAAGAAAACTTTTTCTGCAGGACTTAACTTATCCTTAAAATTGTAGAATGCATCGTTGAAATTTGTTGCAAAATGTTCTCCAAATATTCCCAAGAATGAGAATATTATTAGCTTAAACCATTCTATAAAGCCAACCGCAATTATTCCAAGACCCATGTGGCCTAAGAAATTGCCTGAAAGAAGTCCCAGGGAAACTCCCACAAGGCTTGCAGATAAAAGTGAAATCATAGTTTTCATAAAGAAGTTTGGCAAGGCCGCAAAGGAGGCAATCTCAGAAAAAGCTGATCCCTTAATTGTGACAAAGACCCCTAGGGTATTTATCAAAAATAAGGCAAGTCCGAATATTAGGGAAATTCCTAATTTCATTACAAATTCCTTTTTCTTTGACCAAGGAAGCATCCTGGTAAAGTCGTAATAGTTTAGGGATTCTTCAATCGATGTAAGACCCATGGCTACAATTATAACGAAAATTATAGAAAGTGTCATGGAACTTGTAAGCTTTTCTGTCATATCGAATTTGTAGGATTTTACATTTTCCATGCCCCTAATATATTGTTCATAAATATTTTGCTTATCCCAGAGGTTAGACTTGTTTAGTCTTTCGTAATAGGTCTCATCGTAGAACCTATCTCCCTCAAATTTAAGCTTGTATTTGTCAGCAAAAGCCTGGGCAGTTTTTTCTGCATCTTTGAGGTATTTTTCATCAATTTTATGATCTCTTTTGTAAGTCTTTTTGCCTGTAAGATGTCCTTCCATTTCTGTAATGTTGTCAGTAATCCTTACAGCGTCCCATTTTAAGTTGTTTTTCACACCTAGGACATTTGAAAGGGCGAAGAAAAATCCCACAAGGATTATCCAGATTGCATACCTCTTCCAGGTAAGTTTTAACATTTTCTTAAAGTCTTTCATATCTCCCCTCCCTGTTCCATATAGAAATAATCTTCTATTTTTAGGCCAAGCATATCGTATTGGACGATTTGGTCATTTGATAAATATTGGCTTAGAAGTTCATCATCAGCCTTTATAAGAATCACATTTACCCTGCCTATTGTTGAAATCACAACAGCTTTATCAGCAAGTTCTTGAGGAAGTTTTTCTTTGACAACGACTTGGATTTTCCTTATATTTTTATTATCGGTGCTTGTATTTTTAAGAATTCCATCCTTTGATAAGTATAAAATATTTTCGCAAATGCCTGTCAAATAATCAAGGTCATGACTTGAAGCAAGGACAGTCCTGCCCTCATCCTTTGCATCTAGGATATAGGATATGATTTGCTTTTTATTTAGGACATCCATCCCATCTAGGACCTCATCAATCAATAGAACATCAGCATTTGAGGAAAGAATTGTGATTAGTCCTAGGAGGTTTTTTTGACCCTTAGAAAAGTTTCTAATATTTTGATTCGGATTAATTTCGTTTTTATTAAGCTGGCAAAAGAAATAATCGCTATCAAAATTTTCATAGATAACCTTATAAAAATCAGGAATATCCTTGGCCTTATAAAAACTAAAATAATCAAACCTATCAGGCAAAAACCCAATATGGGAAATCATTTCAGGATAATCTTCGAGTTTCTTCTCGTCAATTGTAAATTCTCCAGAATCAGCCTTATAAATTCCACACAAAATCTTTAGTAAAGTAGTCTTACCAGATCCATTCCTACCGACAATACCTGTAATTGTGCCAGGAACCAGGTCAAAAGACACATCTTTTAGGACATGATTACCTCCAAAAGATTTGCTGATATTATCCACCTTAAACATCATCTATCTCACCTTCCACTTTCTCATACAAACCGATAATCTCTTCCTTACTTATCTTAAGGAAAATAGCTTGGGACAGGTCTTCCTCGAGTTTTTCAAGAAACTCTTCCCTTTTTAGGTCAATTTTTTCATAGTCAAGGGATATCACCGTGCCGATACCTGGCTGGGTTTTTATAATTCCCTGATTAGATAACTCTTTAAATGCCTTTGAAACAGTAGTCTGATTTATAAGAAGCTCCTTTGATAAGTCTCTCACTGACGGGAACTTATCGCCGTTTCTAAATAAACCAGCTGCTATTGCAAGCTTGGTTTGCTCAACTATCTGCATATAAAGAGCTGTGTCTGAATTTGGATCTAAACTAAACATCTTAACTCCTTACCGTTTGGTCATACACCATACATCTTAGTATTATTATATCAAGTTAATGTTTTTTGTCAAATAAAAAAGACCGGCCTAAGCCAGTCTCATCAGCGTTTTACTTTTCATATCTTTTGAGATTTCAAATTACATCAAAGGTGCAAATGGTTTTAAGATTTTGCCCATAATCCTAGTTGATATTTTCATATTTTTGATATCTTCATCTGTCACTAGCTTAGAAACTTCAAAAAATTCATCAAAGTCTTCTTTCATTGTCATAAGACTTTTTGCCTTATAGACTAAGACTCCACACTCAAAGTTTTGATAAAGGGCCCTATAGTCGAGGTTGATTGTCCCAACCACACCAATCTTATCATCAGCAAGCCAAGTTTTTGAGTGAACAAAACCTGGTGTATATTCATAAATCTGAACGCCATACTTTAAAAGCTCCTTGTAGTGGTTTTTGGCCAAAGTAAAGGCGACTTTTTTGTCAGGTATATGTGGGATTCCTATTCTCACATCAACTCCCTTTTTGGCAGCACTTTGAAGGGCTGAAATAACTTCATTATCCACAATCAAATATGGAGTCATGGCATAAACATAGTCTCTTGCGTTATTTACCATATCAAGGTAGACATTTTTGCAAAGTCTCTCATCGTCCGTTGGGTTGTCTGCGAAAGGAATATAGTACCCGTCCTCTTCAGTTGATTTAGAGTTTTTAAGATACTTACTGAAATCTTCTACAGGTGTGTTTTTATCAGCTGCATTCCACATTGTAAGAAACATGACATTTAGGCTCTCTACGGCTTCTCCCTCAATTCTTAGACCGCAGTCTTTCCAGTGGCCAAAGCGCTCATACTTATTGATATATTCATCAGCCAAGTTTATCCCACCAGTATAGCCAATCTTGCCATCAATTACAACAACCTTCCTATGGTCACGGTTATTTAGATAAGTTGACACTATTGGATACATTTTGGAAAAGACCCTGAATTTGATCCCAAATTCTTTCATCTCGCTTTCAAAGTTTGAATTAAGTCTGGTAATTAGATTTGACCCGTCAATTAAAAGCCTAACTTCTACCCCTTCATTAACCTTATCTACTAAAAGCTCAAGGATTGTCCCCCACATATAGCCATAATCAAGAATAAAAAATTCCATAAAGATAAAGTCTTTGGCATTTTTGATATCCTCAATAATTGCCTTATACATATCATCGCCAAGCTTGTAATACTCAGATGTGCTAGACCTATATGTTGAAAATCCTCCAGTATGCTTAAGATAGTTTGAAAGATTAATAAACCTTTTATCCTTAGTTTCGTTTAACTCATCCTTAGTCACATATCTACTGTGGTATATCCTTGACTCCTTCTCCAGGTCTATAACCCTCTTGTGCTCCCTCCTGTATCCAATCCTAAAATATGACATCAAGAAAGCAATAATTGCAAAGGTAGGCGCCACGAAGATAAAAATTAGCCAAGACAACTTCATATAAGGGTTCATCTCGTTCACATTTAGGATTACCATCATCATGATAAAACTTAGGATAGAAGAACCTCCAAAAAGGTAGTATTGGTTTATTCCCAGGTATTTATAGATACCCATTAGGATAAAAATTTGTAACAGTATCAAAGATCCAAACAAACCAGCCCTTGAAAATATAAAAGATACCAGATTTTTCTTGGTTTTCTTTAAATATCTATTCTCTTTAATTTTATTAACTACATTTTTTGTGTGCTCGTTCATATTGATACTATACTTCTATACAGTCAGAAATCTTCAAAATATTTGACTTATTTTTACTTATACATAAGATATAAGAAAGGAGTGTAGAATGAAAAATGTATTAGTTTTAAATGACTTCGTATCCAAGGGGAAAATCGCTGGAAGACTAATGGCATCAGTCCTTGCCTACATGGACTGTGAAGTTTTCTTGCTACCAACAGCAATGATCGCAAACAACTTCTCCCTAGGGGGAAATGCTTTTTATAATATTGATGAATTTATCGAAGCTAGTCTTAAAAACTGGGAAGACCTAGATATAAAATTTGACCTAATTTTTATAGGCTATATAGAAGATCAGGCCCAAAAAGATATGATCAAAGACTTTATAAAAAATCTAGATTATAATCCAATAATTATCTTTGACCCAATCATGGGAGATGATGGCTCCCTTTATCCAGGGCTTGATGATAGCAAAATTGCAAACTATAAGGACCTTTTAGATATAGCTGATATAATAATTCCAAATGAAACTGAAGCTAAGTTTTTG
>CAMEGY010000037.1 GCA_945916625.1 uncultured Anaerococcus sp. | reverse complement strand
AAAAAGCTCTTTTAGACTAATATCAACCTATACAAACTCTCCTTTTTAATGGCCTGGTCCAACCATTCCAGGCCTTGCAAAAAAGTTTAAGAAGAATTAGCCTTTTGGGGCTCTTTTTCTTTTGATAATTTCCTATAAAATATAGAGAAAAGGCTGAATTTAGTGGGGAAAACCGTACAGTAATAGTGATGATAATAGAGGAGTAGATATGACAACAATTTATGATTTTAAAGTAAAAAATGACAAGGGCGAAGAAGTTTCTCTTGAAAAATACAAAGGTAAGGTTCTTCTTATAGTAAATACTGCCACAAAATGTGGATTTACAAAGCAATATGATGGCCTTGAAGAACTTTATAAGAAATATAAGGACCAGGGTTTTGAAATCCTAGATTTCCCATGCAACCAATTTGGAGGTCAAGCTCCTGGTACAATCGAAGAAATCAATAGTTTCTGTGAGCTTAATTTCGGTACAAGCTTCAATCGTTTTGACAAAATTGATGTGAATGGTGAAGAAGAAGCGCCACTCTACACCTTTCTAAAAGATCAGATTCCAGCTAAATCTTCTAAGGATATTAGGTGGAACTTTACCAAGTTTTTGATAAATAAAAAAGGCGGAGTTGTAAAAAGGTATGATTCTATGAAGAAACCAGCAAATATTGCAAAAGATATAGAGGCTGAGATTAATGCATAAGGATAAATTTGTAGACCTTGCCTTTGATTCTCTAAGATATTATCTAGAGACAGGCAAGTTCCTTGATAAGTATGACGAAGAATTTAAGAACAACCATAACGGAGTCTTAGTTCAAATTACCAAAGGCGATAGGACGGAATGGTCCGGATCGATTTATCCAACTAGGGCCAATATTGCCCTTGATATAATCCATGAGACTATCAATCTAGGTGTTTTTGATAATGCCTTTGCCCTAAAAATGGAAGACCTTGATGATATTTATATCCAGGTTTTAGAGATAAATAAGGTTGAGCAAATTGAAGAAATAGAAGACTTTGGAGTTTATTCGGGACTTTTACTTTCCTATGCCAATAACCCTGCAATAGTCTTTAGGGAAGATTATGAATCAGACTTTCAGATGTATGAAGATGCAAAGGATATAGCAAATGTGGACGACTTTGATATCTACACTATGGAAAAGTTTAAGATCATAAGACATATTTGACAAATACGGCTAAAATAGTACATTAAATGGAGAATAATGACTATATAAAGAAGAGTAATTTATAAAAAACCTTCAGAGAGGCATGGTTGGTGAGAATGCTAGGGGCTTTATAGATGAAAATCACTTTATTGTTTGATTGGTGAAAATATTAGCCAATTAGGAATGCCAAGCCTTAAGAGCAAACTAGGAAATAAGTGGACCGTCTGTATGGATGGTCCTTTTTTATTAGGAAGGAAATTATATGTGCGATTTGAGATTTGAAGAAGTAAATTCCAAAGATGTAAGGCAAAGAGAAGCCAAACTCAAAGACTATTGGAATGAGATTGACCTATTAGAAGAAACCTTTAAGACACGCGAGGATGCGGACGAATACGTAATTTATGACGGACCTCCAACAGCCAACGGCAAGCCGGGTATCCACCACGTTATAGCAAGGACACTTAAGGATATGACTAGCCGTTATAAAAATATGAAAGGCTATAAGGTACTTAAAAAGGCAGGCTGGGATACACACGGCCTACCTGTAGAAATCGAAGTTGAAAAACAACTAGGTTTTCATGATAAAAATGACATAGAAGAATATGGTATAGAAAAATTCAACCACCTATGTAAGGAATCTGTTTGGAAATATTCTGATATGTGGAGGGACATGTCAGATAGGATGGGCTTCTTATATGACATGGACCACCCATATGTAACTATGGATAATAACTACATCGAAACTGAGTGGTGGCTATTAGATAAGGCCTTCAAAAATGGTTATATCTATGAAGGTGCAAAGGTTATGCCATATTGCCCAAGATGTGGAACTGGTCTTGCAAGCCACGAGGTTGCCCAAGGTTATGAATTGGAAAAGACCCTTACTCTTACAGTTAGGTTTAAGAAAAAAGATGCAGACAATGAGTATTTTCTAGCATGGACAACAACACCATGGACACTTCCATCAAACCTTGCCCTTGCTGTAAATCCAGAGCTAAGCTATGTAAAAGTGCTTGACAAAGAAGATGATTGTTACTATTATATGGCAAAATCTCTAATGAATAAACTCATGGACAAAAGAGAATATGAAGTGGTAGAAGAAGTTAAGGGTACTGATTTAGAGCTTATGGAATATGAGCAACTCCTACCATATGTCAAAACCCAACCAGGTAAGGCCTTTAAGGTAATTCTAGCTGACTATGTATCAGCAGAAGATGGTACAGGTATAGTTCACATCGCTCCTGCCTTTGGTGAGGACGACTACCAAGCTTGTAGAAAATATGACCTAGACTTTATCCAACCAGTTGACCTAGATGGTAAATTTACAGAAACACCATGGAAGGGTGAATTTGTATTTGATACAAATGAAAAAATCTGGCGCCACCTCCAAGAAGAAGGCAAGGTTTTTGCAAAAGAAACAGTAGAACATAACTACCCACACTGTTGGAGATGCCACACACCACTAATCTATTATGCAAGACCATCTTGGTATATCGAAATGAGCAAATTCTCAGATAAGATGGTAGAAAATAACAAGACAGTAAATTGGTATCCACAAACAATCGGAGATAAGAGATTTGGAAACTGGCTAGAAAATGTCAAAGACTGGGCGATTTCAAGATCTAGATACTGGGGTACACCACTTAATATCTGGAGATGCGAGTGCGGCCATACAGACACAGTTGCTAGTCGTGCTGAGCTTAAAGAACGTGCAATCGAAGATATTTCAGAAGATATAGAGCTACACAGACCATATGTAGATAATGTCCACATCAAATGTGATAAGTGCGGCGGCACTATGACAAGGGTACCTGACGTAATGGACGTATGGTTTGACTCAGGAGCTATGCCATTTGCCCAACTCCACTATCCATTTGAAAACAAAGACCTATTTGAAGAAGGCTACTACCCAGCAGACTTTATCTGCGAAGGTATAGACCAAACAAGGGGTTGGTTCTATTCCCTAATGGCAATCTCTACAATCACAACAGGCAAGGCACCATACAAAAACGTCCTTGTAAACGACCTAGTTGTAGATAAAAACGGCCAAAAAATGTCAAAATCAAAGGGTAACACCCTAGATCCATTCGAACTTTTCGATAAGTACGGAGCAGATGCAGTTAGGTTCTATTCTCTATATGTATCTCCAGCTTGGATGCAAACCAAATTTGACGAAAAAGGCCTAGTTGAAGTTAGAAACAACTTCTTTAGGACATTTGAAAATGTCTATAACTTCTTCAGCCTATATGCAGGTACAGATGGCCTAAGCCTAGCCGATATCAAAGGCTTTGAGGGAGTAGAGAAGGATGGAATTGACCGCTGGTTATATTCTAGACTAAATTCCCTAGTCAAATCTTATTATGAAGAGATGGAAGAATTTGAATACAACAAGGTTGTCCACGAAATTTCTGACTTTGTAGTAGAAGATTTGTCGAACTGGTATATCAGACGTAATAGGAAAAGATTCTGGTCACAAGATTTAACAGAGTCTAAAAAATCTGTATACAAGACAACCTATGATGTTCTTGTAACTTTAACAAAACTTATTGCGCCAATTACACCATTTATAGCAGAAGAAATCTACCAAAAATTAACTGGTGATAAGACTGTTCACACACAAATTTTACCAGAAGTAGACGAAAGCCTAATCGATACAAACCTAGAAGCTGACATGGACCTAGTACGTAAGATTGTAAACCTAGGCCGTGCTTCAAGAGAAAAGGAATCAATCAAGGTTCGTCAGCCACTTTCGAAGATAATCGTTGATGGCTCATACAAAGAAAGACTAGAAAAGCTCCTTCCACTTATAAAAGAAGAGCTAAATATCAAAGAAGTTGACTTTGAAGATGACCTATCAGCCTTTATGGACTATTTCCTAAAACCAGACTTTAGAGTAGTAGGTAGGATTTTCCAATCAAAGGTAAATGACTTTGCAAAATACCTAGCAAGTGTAGATGCCAAAGACTTTATCGATAAGGTAAATAAGGGACCTGTAAATGTAGAAATCGGTGGGGAAGAGTTTGAAGTAACAAAAGATTACCTAGATATAAGAATTTCTGCCAAAGAAGGTTTCGATGTTGAAATTGATGGAAATGTCTTTGTAATCCTTGATACAGAGATTACAGAAGACCTAAAAGACGAAGGTTATGCTAGAGAATTTATCTCAAAGATTCAAAATCTTAGAAAAGATTCTGGTTTTGAAGTAACTGATAGGATAAATATTTCTTATCAGGCAGATGAGGATCTAGCCAAATCCCTAGATAAGTTTAAAGATGAAATAAAAAAAGAAACCTTGGCTGACAGTCTAGAAAATACAAGTCTTGACCAAGACGCAATTGAGCTTAATGATAAGGAAATTAAAATTGAGTTAGAAAGACTATAAAATTGAGGAAAGTCTCGCATTGATTTGCGGGATTTTTTCTTTTGCAATATAATCTCACAAGGAGAGCGATATGAAAACTGTTTTAATGAATATGGTAAAAATTTATAATAAGGATACGGGAGAAGTCCTTGTCCTTGATAAGGTCAAAAAATATGGCTGGGAAGGTCTAACTTTTCCTGGTGGCAAGGTCGAACCTTACGAATCTTTTGAGGATTCGGTCATAAGAGAAGCCAAGGAAGAAACCAACCTTGATATCAAGAATCCAAAACTTATAGGTATTATAACTTGGATAACAGATGAGAGCAAGGATGTGGGTCTAATCTATGAAACAAGTGATTTTGATGGAGAACTTATAGAAGAAAATAGGGAGGGAAAACTCTCCTGGATGGACTATGAGGACTTTAAAAAAATTCCTGACAAGTCAATGTCCATGGATAAGATTCTAGGAATCTATGATGGCAAATACAGGGAAGTTTTATGGGATTTAAGATCTGATAAGGATCAGGTCCATTATTTTTAGTAAGATTAGGTTAAACCTAGTCTTTTTTTGTTGAAATTTTAAAGTATTACAAAAAATTTAAGGTAAATTTAATAGGTTTGACGGTATAATTAAGTAAATACTATTGTCAAGAAAAAATCTATGTAGTAAAATAAAGATAGGTGTAATACATAAAACCAAACACTAAAGAGAAAGAGAAGTGACATGATATTAGATAAGAATAACGAAAAATTGCTAGAAAAATATAATGATTTTGTAAAAACTTCCCCATACGGCCACTTCCAACAGGACCTAAGGTGGGCAGAACTAAAAAGTGCTTGGGACAGTGTATATTTTTACATAGAAGAGGAAGGCGAAATAAGGGCAGCCTTATCTGTAATATATATTAGAGATAAAAAGGCAGGTAAGAACTTTTTCTACGGGCCAAGAGGTCCTGTTTGTGACCCAAACAATATTGACTATTTTAAGAAACTCATAGGAGAATCTAGGGAATTTGCAAAAGAAAATGACGGTTTTCTCCTAAGGATAGATCCTTATTTACCCTATGATTTAAAGATAGATGATTCTTTCAAAAAGTCTGGCCTTATTTTTAGGAGAGATAAGATGAGGTCAAGCCAGCCGATCCTAAATATGGTACTTGATATAAATGGCAGGAGGGAGGAAGAAATCCGAGGTAGTTTTAGCAAAAATACCAGGAAACACCTTAGAAAATCCTATAAAGACGGAATAGAAACAAAAATCCTAAATGAAGAAGGTATTAATATCTTGTATGGCCAGATAGAAGAAACTGCTATAAGGGCTAAAATTGGGCACAGGCCTTATGAATATTTCAAAAAACTTTATGAACTTTTTAAGGATGAAATAAGACTTTCTGTTGCCTTTTATGAAGGAAAACCTGTCTGCGCCTCACTTCTTTTGTGCTATGGCAATAGGGCAACCTCGCTTTACGGAGGCTCATCTAATGAATATAAGAATATGGGCCAAAATTACCAGCTTAATTTTGAAGAGATTAAGTACGCCATAGAAAATAATATAAGATATTACGATATGGGCGGTATATTTGAAACCGACGGGACAGATGGACTCTATAACTTCAAGAAGAAATTTACTGAGGATAACGTCTTTGAAACAGTGGGTGAGATTGATATGGTTATAGATCCTGATGTATACGATCTTTATATGGAAGATTTAAATCCACACTATAAGAGAGAAGAAAATGAGCTTAATAGAAGTTAGAGATTTAAAAAAATATTATAAATTGGGTGGCACCATTATAAAAGCTCTAGACGGTATTAATATCGATATAGAAAAGGGCGAATTTATAGCTCTTCTAGGCACATCTGGTTCTGGCAAGTCTACCCTCTTAAATATGCTAGCAGGACTAGAAAGACCGACAAAGGGGACTATTAAATACGGAAATATAGACCTTACAAAGATAAGCGAGACAAAGATAACCAAGTTTAGGAATTTAAATATAGGCTTTATCTTCCAGTCCTATAATCTTCTACCCTACCTAACGGCTTGGGAGAATGTGGCTATTCCCCTAACCTTTAAGGGGATTGATAGCAAAAATCGAAAGATTGAGGCAGAAAAAATCCTAAAAGCAGTTGGACTTGAAAACAGAATTTACAACAAGCCAAACGAATTATCAGGCGGCCAGCAGCAGAGGGTCTCAATCGCAAGGGCCTTTGTGGGAAGTCCATCTATAATATTTGCGGACGAACCTACCGGCAACCTTGATACAAAGACAAGTTTTGAAATTATGAAACTTATAAAAGATATAACAACAAAAAACAATCAAACCTTCATCATGGTGACCCACGATGAGGAGATGACAGAATTTGCAGACAGGACCCTTTTTATGAGAGATGGTAAACTTGATAAGGTCCACGAAAAACTAACTATTGATGAGGTATTATAGATGAACGAAAACGGAAACGAAAATAACCAAATGGAAATGTCAGCTAATGTAAAGAACCAACCAAAGATTATGATCTCTTCCTACCAGCTAAATCCCAAAATCGCTGAAGCTGGCAAGACCTTTGACCTATCTTTCTCCCTTTACAATACAAATAATAAAAACGCAATCTATAATCTAAAGGCAACTATCGAGCAAAACTTGGGAGCCCAGCCACAAAATACTGGAGAAAATAATGCTATGGTATCTGATGGTTCGGTTTTCTCTCCAGTTAACCAATCAAATTCATTTTATGTGGCGGCTCTTTATCCTTGGAATACAGCAAACAAAAATATAACAATGAGTGTACTTCCTAATGCTGTAGCAGGTAATTATGTAATTAACCTTTCTATAGAATATGAAGATGCAGATGGAAACCAATACAAAACAACAGAAGCAATAGGCATACCAGTAGTCCAAAGGGCAGGAGTTACAATGGGAGAAGTCAAATCTGATGAACTAATGGTTGGTAACCCAACAGAAATGTCTGTAAGCATCTATAATACAGGAAAAGATAACCTAAATACCTTTATGTGTGATGTAATCGGCAAAGGAATCAAGATTGATAACGACCAAAAATTTATAGGTAATTTTAATACTGGTACCCAAGAGACCTTTTCCTTCACAGCAACCCCTACCAGAGAGGGCGAAATAGAAGGGCAAATCATGCTTTCCTATGAGGACTCAACCGGCAAGGTACACACTCAAATAAAAGACTTCTCAAAAGAAGTGTCACCAGGCATGTTAGAAGATATGGAAGCTGGAGTGAATGGGGAAATGGGCGAAGAAATAGGCATGGATTCCCCAGAAATGGGAGGAGGATCTCCTCTTAGCTCGCCATTTTTATGGATTGGCCTAATAGTAATTATTATCCTGGCGGGAGTCCTATACAAAAAGAAAAAGAACAAAAAAGAAGATGAGGAGCTGCTGATAGACGATGAAGATTAGTGATAGGTTAATGATGGCGCTAAGAAACCTCTCCCGTAGGAAATCAAGAACCATCCTTACAGTCCTATCAGTTGTCATCGGCGCCACATCAATCATACTCATGCTTGCCTTTGCTACAGGGATTTCAAACTCGCAAAAACAAATGATAGAATCCTTCGGT
>CAMEGY010000036.1 GCA_945916625.1 uncultured Anaerococcus sp. | reverse complement strand
AGAGACATCTTCGTATAAAAAACCAGAAACCTAGAACAAGCTCAAGAAAACTACAAAATTGCCAAGGATGACCTTGACAAAAACAAAGAAAATTTAGAAGAAAAAGCCAAGAAGAAAAGAAAAACCAGGCTAAGGAAAGCATAGAAAACAAGGTCCAAGAAGAGAAAAAAGAAAAGTCTGATGCTCTAGATAAGGCCCTATCAGAAGAAAAAGAAGCACAAGATAAAATCGATGAGGCAAAAAAAGCATAAGAAAACGCTAAGTCTGACCTAGAAGATAAAGTGTCTAAAGATAAAGAAGCTGATTTTAATTTAAAGCAAACACAAAAAGAAAATCTAGGCATAGAGGATAAAATAAGCTTTTAAAAAGAAAAAAAACCTAGCTGAAATCATTCAGCCTAGGGGTTTTATTATTTCCTACTTGTGTAGATTGCATTGGCAATGGCCATGGACATGACCTCTGCTGCGAGTGCTCCTACTAGGTTTACATCAGCCTTTATCTTGTTTGTGGATAGGGAGAAAATTGTATCTCCGTCAAACATAGTATGGACTGGATTTATGGACCTGGCGTAGCCGTCATGGCACATGCCGGCGATTTTTGTAAGCTCTGTTTTATTGAAAGTAGCATTTGTCGCAACAGCTCCAATTGTGGTATTAGATGGCTTTATATCGGCAAAAGACCCTAGGATTTTATCAATATAATCCATAGTCCTTAGCATTTTCCCATCCTTTATTGGACCTGCAATTTGTTTGCCTTTATGATAGTCAAAAATATCTCCAAAGGCATTTAGGCCAACTATTGCAGATACAACAAGATCTCCTTTTTTAATTGATGCCTGGCCTAGGCCTGACTTCATTATAGATTCTGGACCTAAAGCCTTAGCTACAGTTGCCCCTGTGCCAGCTCCCACGATGCCCATATTTTTATCAGTATAAGTCGCAGATTCAAAGGCCTTTTGGGTCATAAGTTCATCTGGCCTTGCCTTTGGGTTTTTATAGGCTAGATCAAATAAAACTGCCTGAGAAATTATTGGTACTATTCCAACCCCCACATCAAATCCTATCCCCTCTTTTTCGAGGATTTTCATCAAGTGGCTCCCCACTTCTAACCCATAGGCAGAGCCTCCTGATAAGATTATTGCAGATACTTCTGAGACTTGGTTTAAGGGATTAAGTAGGTCTGTCTCACGACTTCCTGGAGCCCCTCCTCTGACATCTACACCTGCTGTATTTCCTGGTTCTGGCAAGATTATTGTAAGTCCTGTCCCGCCTTCTAAATCACTTGCATGACCGACTTTGATGTTTCCCACATCGGTGAAAAATCCACCATACATTAGATGTCCTCGTTCCTATACTTATCCATCATCTCTCCAAATACATCAGAAGATGAAGGTGGGGTGTAAGAAATGGCATTTGCACCTGCGTCTATAGTCGCTTTTATTGATGCCCCGTCTTTGCCACCTGTAGCAATTATCGGAAAATCATTGCCTATATCACGTCTAATATAGGCTACCAAATCAGCCGTATATTTGCCGCCAGACACATTTAAAATCTCAGCTCCTGCAGCTATTTTTGCCTTGTAATCATCCTTAA
The DNA here is from genome assembly GCA_945916625.1 of uncultured Anaerococcus sp. The sequence continues at coordinate 6,618 of CAMEGY010000036.1, read as the reverse complement.
GGGAAGTGATTGTTGCAATTACAGGTATGTCTACGAATCTTGATATTTCCTTGATATCATCATGAGGGATTGGTCCATTTACCACTACCCCATAGGCACCAGCAAGCTCTGCATAGTAGGCAACAAACCTGGCCCTTGCTCCTTGGGTAGTACCTCCGCCTACTCCTATAAAACAAGGCACTGAAGCAATTGAAATTATAGATTCAGTAATGGAATTAAGGGGTGTGTATGGGTAGACTGCCATGATAGAATCAGCATTTGAATTCCTTATTATAGCTAGGTCTGTTGTAAATAGGAGGGATTTGATCCTCTTATCAAAGACCTTGATCCCGCTTGCCCTGTAGATTTCTTCTGGCACAGTTATAAAAGATTTTCTTAGTTTGGAATGTACTTGTGGTACGTATTTTTTCTCAGTCATCTTAGTCCCTATTAAATAAATCTCTGGAATAGACCTTATCCTCAACATCTTTTAGCTCATCTTCAAGCCTATTGGCAAGGATTAGGTCTACCTTCTTAAATTCTTCAAAGTCACGGATTAGCTTCATTCCCTCAAAGGATTCGCCTTCAAGGTTTGGTTCGTAAATTACAATATTTGCGTCCTTTTCCTTAAGATTATTTATCACATCAAAGATTGCAGACTTCCTAAAATTATCCGAACCCTTTTTCATAACAAGCCTATAGATCCCAATAGTTTCAGGATTTTTCGCAAGTATATCGCTTGCTACAAAGTCCTTCCTGACCTCATTTGATTCTATAATCGACCTCATTATTGCAGTTGGAATGTCACCATAATTAGCATAAAGCTCCTTGGTATCCTTTGGTAGACAATAACCGCCATAGCCAAATGATGGGTTATTATAATGGTCTCCAATCCTTGGATCAGCTGATACACCCTCGATTATGGCCTTAGAATCAAGGCCCTTGGCAAGGGCAAAATTATCCAGCTCATTAAAATAAGAAACCCTCATGGCAAGATAGGTATTGGCAAAAAGCTTGACTGCCTCAGCCTCGCAAGAACCCATAAGGTAAATTTCAGGGTCATTTAAGGATTCTTTTTTGTATAAAGCCGCAAGACTTTCCCCAATTTCAGTCTCGTCTGAAACAATAATCCTAGATGGATTTAGGGAATCGTAAAGGGCCCTGCCTTCCCTTAAGAATTCTGGAGAAAATATGATATTTTTACATTCATATTCTTCGTTTTTACTCCTGGTATAACCAATTGGAATTGTTGATTTAATAAGGATAGGAAGGTCTTCCCTCATACTTTTAATCTCAGCTATTGCATCATCTAGGAAGGATGTATCAAATTTCTCAGCCACTTCATCATAATTTGTAGGAAGGGCCAAAATTACAAGGTCGGCATCGGCAAAATCAGCCTGGCCACTTGTCTTTGCCACAAAATCTAGTTCCTTATTTTTGAGGTAATCTATTATGTAATCGTCCTTAAGAGGCGATATTTTTTCATTAATCATATCGACCTTATCTTTGTCTATTTCAAGGCCAATAACTTGGTTGGACTGGGCTAAAAGAATTGCGTTAGCAAGGCCAACATAGCCCATACCCATCACTACTATTTTCATAAGTTCCTCCGATTCTAACATACTTATATTTTACATTTATATATTTTATTTACAATTTATAAAACAAGCCGCCTCGTAGGGCCTTAGAAGTATTGTCCTATAGAGGGTGCGATGGCTAAAAGAACCCGCCAAAAATTCGTATTCCTTATAGTCCAATACCTTGTAGGCAAGATCAACTAGGACCTCTTTTTCTGTAAGATTTGCCATAAATAAGATTTTTTTGCCAGGGCCACTTCTCACAAAGGTCAAAATATCAGATTCTTTTGGCAAAATTTTTGTAATCTTATTTAGGTCGTGGACTTGATCTTTAAAAGCAAAAAGCTTCCTTAAAAATTTTATATCTTCAAAATTAAGGTCCGATTCGTCTAGATATAGAGAAGAATTCAAAAAGAAAAGGCTCATGTAGATCATTCTTCTTCCATAAATCGGATAATTATCAAAATTAATCACTGATTTTTGGAAATTATCGAAAGAAAGGGCAAGGCCAGAATTATTTTCTAAAAAACTCTTGGCAAAATCAAAAATCCCCTCAATTTCCCCACTAGGACTCACCATAGAAAGGCAGGAAAGATTAGGATTTGCAAAAGCCATGAGAGTATTTTTATCCTCATTTATTTCCGCCAGAGAAAAAACATCCTTATTAAAAAAGGTATTTTTATTAAGTTCACGGACTCTTTCTATTAGGCTTTCCCCGCCATCTGAAAGGCTAGGAAGACCCTCAAGCCTAAAGGCCCTTATCCCGTGTTTAATCAAATAGGAAATAAAATGATAAAGTCCCTGCCTGATTTTTGGGTCGAAAAAGTCTATAGCAGTAGGATTTTCTCCCAAAAGCCTTGCCAAAATAACCTTTATATCAAAAGATAAAATAAGGCAAAGGCCATTTTTCTGATAAAGATCATTTAAGGAAATAATTTCCCCGATTTCTCTTTCAGAAAGCTTGTCAAAGGGTGCAATTTCTACAAAGTCCAATCCCAAAGCCTGGTAAAACCTAATATTTGCTTGTAAAATCTTAAAACCCTTAAGGTCTGTTTTTAAAATTATCTTATCTTCCATTTATTATTTCTTTTCTATTCTTCTTTAAAAATCAATTGCCTATAGGATTAATTATACTCCTTTGCTTAGCCCATAAAGAATGTATAATAGGAAGGAAAGGAAAAAATATGTTAGAACTTAAAAATATATCAAAAATTTACCACACCAGGGGTTTTTCTCAGAAGGCCCTAGATGGTGTGTCTATTTCTTTTAGAGAAAATGAATTTGTATCGATTTTGGGCCAGTCGGGCGGCGGCAAGACTACACTTCTTAATGTAATTGGCGGTCTTATGCGCTATGACGAAGGTGACCTTATTATCGACGGTAGGTCTACAAGGAAATTTACCGACAAGGATTGGGATTTTTATAGGAATGTGAGAATTGGTTTTATTTTCCAATCTTATAACCTTATCTCCCACCAGTCAGTCTTAGATAATGTCAAATTATCCCTGACCCTATCAAATAAAAACACTTCCGATATGGAAGATAAGGCAATTAATGCCCTGGAGCGAGTGGGGCTTAAAGACCACATCTACAAAAAGCCGTCCGAGCTTTCTGGCGGGCAAATGCAGAGGGTGGCGATCGCGAGAGCCTTGGTAAATGACCCGCAAATCCTTCTGGCCGATGAGCCAACCGGTGCCCTTGATAGCAAAACTTCAATAGAAATTATGAATCTGCTTAAGGAAATAGCCAAGGACAAGCTTGTAATCATGGTAACCCATAATAGGGGCCTCGCCGAAAAGTATTCTACAAGGATAATAGGAATCAAGGATGGGAAGATTATTTCAGATACAGATCCTTATGAGACATCCGACAGGGCTGATAATTTCAAGATTTCAAAGATTGCCCTCAAGCTAAAAACTGCTCTTGGCCTTTCTTTTAACAATCTTCTAAACAAAAAATCCAGGACCATCCTTACTGCCTTTGCAGGGTCAATCGGGATTATTGGCATTGCCCTTATTCTTTCGATATCAAACGGGGCATCTGATTTTATTGAGGAAAACCAGAAAAACGCCCTCAAATCCTACCCTATTGACATTGAGAAAACTTCGATTGACCTATCGAGTCTTTCACAAATGGAAAATACTTCTGAAAAAACTTCTGAAGATAATAAGCTTGTTTCCAACGATATCGGCCTTAAAAACAGGTCAAAATTATCTGGCACTGGCCTAGAAAATGACCTAGAAAGCTTCAAATCATATCTTGAAAATAATGATGTAAAATTAGATGAAGAAATCGGCAACCACTTCATTTCCTATTCCTATGACGGAAAATTTGACATCTTTACCAAAGATCCAAAGAACGAAATTGTAAATACAGACGGGTCTGACTTTGAACCGACAGGTCCAGCTGGCTTTAATTTCTTACCTGGCTTTGGAAATTCAAATCAAAACCCAAACTTTTCCCAGCTTATCAGTACAAAGGACGGCAAAATTTCGAATTTAATAACAGATGAATACGAAATAGTAGAAGGAAAGTGGCCAGAAGCAGCTGATGAACTTGTCTTGTTTACAGACTACAATAATCAGATCCTAAGGTCAAAGTTTTATGAGCTAGGATTTTTGCCAAAAAAAGAATATGAGGATATCTTAGCAGACCTTGATAATAACGAGAAGGTTGACATCAAAAATGTCAAACTAGATTTAACCGACATAATTGGCAAGGAATACCAAATCCTAACCCCTTCTGATTATTACGAAAAAGATGGGGAAAATTTTGTAAATATCAAGGACGACAGGAGCAAGGTCGATGAAAAAATAAAAAATGCAAAGACTCTCAAAATCGTAGGAATTGCAAAGAAAATTAAGGACGATGACAACAGAGTTGTCACAAGTCCCCTCGCCTACACACAAGACTTCACCAAGGAGATGATTTCTTATGTGGAAGGCCAAGAAATAATCAAAAACCAACTTGCTGATAAAGATACAAACGTCCTAAACGGACTAAAATTTAGGGCTTCAAATGATGAAGAAAAGATAAATCAGACTAAAGATTTCCTAAATAATTTATCTGACAAAAACCTCCTCGGAGTCAATGCTTGGATTATGCAAAATAGGGAAGATTTGGTAGAAAAACTCCAGGAAGAAAGTAAAAAACTAGCCATGGCAGGAATGGCATCAAGTGGTGCAAATCTAGGTCCTGATGCAAATTCCAATGACAGGCAGTTGGTAGCTTTTCTCCTAAAGGAAAATGACAAGGATACCCTCCTTGATATTTACGACGAATTTCTAAGGGACTTTTCCTACAAGAAAAACCTGGAAGAGCTTGGCTTCATAACAGAAGACACTCCTTCAAAAATCTCAATCTATGTAGATAACTTCGAAAATAGGGACAAGGTAAAAGCCTTTATCGATGAATATAACCAAGGAAAGACAATTGAAAATCAAATCTCCTATACAGACCTAATCGGGATAATTTCAAAGTCGATCACAGATATAATAGGGGCAATTTCCTATATCCTAATAGCCTTTGTGGCAGTCTCCCTCATCGTTTCTTCAATCATGATTGGGATAATCACCTACATTTCAGTCTTTGAAAGGACAAAGGAAATTGGAATCCTAAGAGCAATCGGGGCAAGCAAAAAAGATATCTACAAGGTCTTTATGGCAGAAACCTTGATAATTGGCCTACTATCAGGCCTAATCGGCGTAGGCCTAACCTACATCCTAAATATCTTTATCACAAGGATTATGGTAAATATGTCAGGATTTGCAGATATTGGAGCGAGCCTACCAGCAGGTGCAGCAGTCGTTCTAATCCTCATATCAGTTGGCCTAAGCCTACTCGCAGGACTTATCCCATCAAGGATAGCCGCCAAAAAAGACCCAGTAGAGGCCCTATCTGCCGACTAGCTTAGATATAATTTTAAATTTAAAGGCAAAATTAAAAGGCATATGCTCTTCATTTCAAAAAGCAAAATGCTCTTACTTTTCATTATTAAAAGTAAAAGTCTTTTGTAAATCAAATAAAAAACAAACCCGAACTAGGATAAAATCTCAGTTCGGGTTTTGCTTATTTGTTTAATTTTCAATTTCGTCTAATTCTTCTATATCTTTTTCTATCCTGTCGATAAGGTCATTCACAAGATTTGGGAAGGCTCTAAGGATTCTCTTTTCACTAAATTTGTCAAAACGTGTGGCAAGTTCTTGCCTAATCATAGTCCTCTTAGACTCAAGTTCCCTAATCTTTGGCCTATCTTCGATTTCTTCCTTCTTAGATTTGACCTTCATAGTCCTCTCGTAGACACGCTTACCAATATCATCAGACACGTCCCTAATATCCTGACTTGCAGCATTAAGCTTCTTGAACTTCTTATTTAAGCCAACCAAGGTAAGAATGGTTTGAACCATATCCACAGCAAAAATTATAAGTAAAATGATATCTATATAAAAAATAAATTTTGGGTTTAAAAAGGCAAAAAGCCTTTGAATTAATGGATGGACAGCTTCATAAAGTACAAAGCAGGCAAGGCCCCAAAGTATTGAAAATTCAACACAAATATAGCCGCCCAGATTAAATCTCATCTCAGAATAGTCCCACCACTTTTTGTGGAAAATCTTCTCCAAAAGAAAACCGCCCACAAGCTCAAGAGCTGTGGCAATGAAAACTGATCCAAAAAATAAAATGAGTTTATTAGTCTTTCCAATATCTGTCAGAAAATATATAACACCCAAGGCCCCAAAACCATAAATCGGACATAAAGGCCCATTTAGAAAGCCCCTATTGATAAAGCGCCCAGTCTTCACAGCCTGAAAAGAAACCTCCATAATCCAGCCAATAAAGGCATATACAAAAAAATATCCTATGTAAACTTTAATAAAATCATCTCCTTGTTAATAATATATTTAATTACTATACCCTTGAAATAAAATCGGGACTAAAAAAGTGCCCTTTGGACACTTTCTTATAATTATTTCATTGAAATTTTATTTCTAATCATGGTCAGTTTCAGGGTCTACGTCGTTGTCTATGGCTTCTTGGATGGTTTCTTTCGCTTTTTCTGCCA
>CAMEGY010000035.1 GCA_945916625.1 uncultured Anaerococcus sp. | reverse complement strand
TTGGGCCTTGTCCGAAAGATAAGGTCGAAGCCTTTGTAGGTAATGGTCCGGTTGTTCTTTGTGAAAAGACCCTAGACTATGTGGGGGCAAGTAAGGATGAGAAATTTAGAAAAGATTTTTTGGATTCTTATAATGAGGCCTACGACGAAAATCCAGCCCACCTCACCAAGGCCTATGATGGGGTAAAAGAAGCCCTTGATGAGCTTAAGAAAACTGGCAAAACTATGGTTTGTTTTTCAAATAAGCCTGATGAGACATGCAAAAAAGTAATCCCAGCTGTTTTTGGACAAGGATACTTTGATGATATCTTAGGATTTAGGGGAGATTATGAAAGAAAACCATCCCCAGAAGGAATTATGATTCTTAAAGAGAAATTTGATGTAGATTTTTCTGAGATCATTTATTTTGGTGATAGCGAAGTAGATATGAAGTGTGGCAAAAATGCCGGAGTCTTTACTATAGGTGTATCTTGGGGCTTTAGGGATAGGGCAGTTTTAGAAAAAGAAAAGCCAAACCTAATCATAGATGACCCAAGTGAAATGGTCATAAGGAAGGCATAATGGCAAAGATTAGGCTTGTAAGAGTTGATTCAAGACTGGGTCACGGGCAAACTATTAGGGATATTTTAGAAAAATATGACCTAAATAAGGTGATTTTTGCAAATGATAAAATTTTTGAAGATGAAATTCATAAAGAAATCGAAAGGCTGACTGTCCCTTGTGATTCTGAAAGTATTTTTTTGAAAATATCAGATGTCAAAGACTTTCTGGCCGATAAGGGTGGTGAGTATTTTTTAATTGTTGAAAATACAAGTGATTTAGAAAAATTAATTGATTATGGAAATGAAATTGAAGAGATTAATATCGGAATAATCCATATGGCTATGGGAAAAGTATCTTTGACAGCTATGGTTGCTGTAGATGATGAGGACATGAGGATATTTAAGAAATTATATAATTTGGGTATAGATACCTATGTAAGAAAAAATATTGGAGATCCAAAACTACCTATAGGAGAATTTTTGTAAAATAAAATAGATATAGGACCTTGACAAGGTTGATTTTTGTAGTAATAGATGTTATAATTAGATGAGTTAAGGTTAAGTTATTTGTGGGGAAGTTTTACTTCCCTTTATTTACTTATCCATCTAAAGACAAAAAGACGATTAAAATTTAAAGGAGTAATTAATGAGTGAAGTTAGAGTAAGATTTGCCCCATCTCCAACAGGATATTTGCATATTGGTGGCCTAAGGACAGCCCTTTTTAACTACCTATACGCAAGACATACTGGCGGCAAAATGATTTTGAGAATAGAAGATACTGATAGGACAAGATTTGTAGAAGGCGCCCTAGAAAATTTACTTAAGGCTCTTAAGTGGTCAGGTGTAGAAATCGATGAAGGTGTTATGCTTGATGAGAATGGACATGTAACTGAAAAGGGTGATTTTGGTCCATATATCCAATCTGAAAGGGTAGAAAAAGGCATCTATGATCAATATATAGAAAAACTACTAGATGAAGGCAAGGCCTACTACTGCTTCTGCTCACAAGAAAGAATTGACTCTGTTAGAGATCAAATGAGAGCTGACGGCCTTACACCAAAATACGACGGACTTTGCAGGTCAATTCCTTTAGAAGAGGCAAGACAAAGAGTTGCAAATGGTGAAGAACACACAGTTAGGTTAAAACTTCCAAAAGACTATGATATTTCTTTTGATGATAGAATTAAGGGTAAAATTACCTTCAATACTGATGACCAAGACGACCAAGTTCTAATAAAAAGAGATGGTTTTCCAACATATCACTTTGCTGTAGTTGTAGATGACCACCTAATGGGAATTACTCACGTAGTTCGTGGAGATGAGTGGATTTCATCAACTCCAAAACACGTATACCTATATGAAGCCTTTGGCTGGGATGCTCCAGAATATATCCACCTACCAACAGTTCTAAATAAAGACCACAAAAAATATTCAAAGAGAAACGGCGACGGCATGGTAGAAGACTTTATCGAAGAAGGCTACATGCCAGAAGGTCTTATAAACTTCCTATCACTTCTAGGTTGGTCACCAGATAGTGAAGAAGAAATCTTCACTATGGAAGAATTAGCAAAACAATTTGACTTTGATAGGGTAAACAAAACTGGTGCAGTTTTTGATAAGAAAAAACTTGACTGGGTAAACGGCCACTATGTAAGAGAACTATCTCCTGAAAAGCTTGCAGAAGATATCAAACCATACATGGAAAAAGCTGGTCTAATTGATGAATCCTACGACCATGACAAACTAGTATTACTTGCAGAAACCTGGCAATCAGCTATTGATAAGTTCTCAGATGCACCAGAACTTGCCAAAAACTACTATGTAGCAAGTGAAGATATTGACTATGATGAAGACGCAAAAGAAGCAATTTCAACAGAAGATGCTAAGACACTTTTCGATGCATTCTTAAAACACCTAGATGAAGTAGAAGAAATTGACGCTGACTTTGCTAAATCAATCATGAAGACCCTACAAAAAGAAACAGGAATCAAGGGCAAGAACCTATGGTTCCCAGTTAGGGCTGCTGTTACAGGATCAGTTCACGGCCCAGACCTATCAAATGCCTTCCTAATCATGGGCAAAGACCTAGTTAAGAGTAGGCTTGAATTTGTAAGGGACAACTTTTAATGAGAATTTATAATACCCTTAGCCGCTCTAAGGAAGTATTTAAACCAATTGAAGAAGGCAAAATCAAGATGTATGTCTGCGGACCTACAGTCTATGATTATATGCATATAGGCAATGCTAGACCCCTTGTAGTCTTTGATACCTTTAGGCGTTTTATGTCCTATAGAGGCTATGATGTGACCTATGTTGTAAATTTCACCGATGTAGACGATAAGATTATCAAAAAATCAATCGAAGAAGGAATTTCTACAAAAGAAGTAACAGACCGCTACATTGCCCAATATATGACAGATGCCCACGCCTTAAATCTAGACGAAGAAAACACCATCCACCCAAGGGCAACAGAGGTGATGGATGACATTATAGACTTCGTAAAAGGTCTAATAGATAAGGGCATGGCATACGTTTCAGACGGAGACGTCTACTTTGATGTAAGCAAAAAGGAAGATTACGGCAAATTATCCCGTAAAAACCTTGAAGACCTAGTCCATGGTGCAAGCCAAAGGCTTGACGATAAGGATGCTAACAAAAAGAAAAATCCAGCAGACTTCACCCTATGGAAAGCAACAAAACTAGAAGGCGAAGTCGCATGGGATAGCCCATGGGGTAAGGGTAGACCTGGTTGGCATATAGAGTGCTCAACTATGAATAAGAAAATCTTGGGAGATACAATCGACATCCACGCTGGCGGAGAAGACCTAGAATTTCCTCACCACGAAAACGAAATCGCCCAATCTGAAGCCCTAAATGAAGTAAACTTTTCTAACTACTGGATGCACAACGGCATGATCCAGGTAAATGGCTCAAAGATGAGTAAGTCTGTAGGTAATTTCTTTACACTAGACGATATCAAAAAAGAATATGACCTGATGACAATTAGATTTTGGCTATTAACTACATCCTACAGACAGCCGATAAACTTTACAAAGGAAATAATTGATTCGGCACAAAATTCACTTGATAGGCTAAATAATGCTTATTTTAAAGCGGAAGAAGCCCTTGAAAGCACAAAAGAAATAGAACTTAAAGATTCAGAAAAAGATTTATTACAAATCCTAACTAAAAAAGAAAATGAATTTGTAAGTGTAATGGAAGATGACCTAAACACTGCAGATGCCATCACAGTTTTATTTGACCTAGCAAAATTTATCAATACAAACATTTCTGCTGACTCTTCTAAAGCATTTGTAGAGAGGACTTTTGAAGTCTACAGTAGACTTTATGAGGTTTTGGGTCTACTTGCCAAGAAGAAAGAATCTGAAGTTGATGAAACTTTCATAGAAGAAAAAATAGCAGAGAGAAATGCGGCTAAGAAAAATAAAGACTTTGCCACTGCTGATAAGATTAGGGATGACCTAAAAGAAATGGGCATTATTCTAAAGGATACAAGAGAAGGCACCAAGTGGGAGATAGGCTGATGGATAAGATTTATGGTAGAAAACCTGTAATTGATGCCATAGATTCGGGTGTAAAAATCTATAGGGCCTATATTATAAAGCAAAATTCTAAAATTGTTGATGAAATAGTTTCAAAGCTTAATAAAAACAATATTGAGATAAATTTTGTAGATAAGAGATTTTTTGATAAAATAGATATGAACCACCAAGGAGTATGTGTGGAAGCTGAGTCTTTTAAGTATAAGGACCTGTCGGCTCTTAATTCTTACAAGAGGCTTATAATTCTTGATCAGATAGAAGACCCCCACAACCTAGGTGCGATAATTAGAAGTGCAGAAAGCTTTGGCTTTGATGGGGTAATTATCCCTGAAAGAAGAAGTGCATCTGTAAGCCCGATTGTCTACAAGACAAGCGCTGGTGCTATTAATAATATAGATATAATCATGGTTAAAAATATAAATAAGGCAATAGAAGAGATCAAAGAAGTCGGTTTTTGGGTCTATGGACTTGCTGGCGAAGCTTCTTCACCAATAGATCAGACTGACCTAAAAGGTAAGGTTTGTTTGGTCGTTGGCAATGAAGGTAAGGGTATCTCTAGACTTGTAAGGAAAAATTGTGATATACTTATTAATATACCAATGAAGGGTTTTGTAAATAGCCTTAATGCTTCAGTAGCCTCAGCCATTGCTATGTATGAGGTTTTAAGACAAAATGGCTTTAGTTAAGGAAAATATAACCTATGTAGATGGCTACAATGTTATAAATAAGTGGCCACAACTAAAAGAGGCTGCTAGGAAAAGCCTACAAACAGCCAGGGATAATTTGATAGAAGACCTGGCCGAATATAGCTATCTGACCGGTGAGAAGCTTGTTATAGTTTTTGATGCCTACAACCTTGATAGGTTAAAGGAGACAGTTACTAGTAAATATGGTATGGAAATTGTCTTTACAAAGAGATTTCAGACGGCAGATACATATATTGAAAGAGAGCTTACAAAAATAGCGAGAAGGCATAATGTCAAGGTAGTAACAGACGATGGAGCAGTCCAAAATTTGGCTCTTTCTAAAGGGGCAGCGAGGATGACGGCTCTTGAGCTTAAGCATGACCTTGATAGTCTAAGATCTAAGATAAAAATTAGGCAAAAGAAAAGTTTTAGTCAAAACTACGATGCCTATCCCATATCTAAAGCCTTAAAAGCCAAGCTAGATGAAATAGATTTAGACATTGAAGACTATAAGTCAAAGGGTAAATAAATTCAAACGGGTGATAATATGGATAAAATAAATTTAAAAGATAAGGAAACTTTAGAAAAACTCAGAGACTATCTGGATACAACAGATATGACCGAAGAAGAGTTAATCGAAGTTGTCGAATCAATGACAGAAGAACAAAAGGAAGAAATTCTTGATATTATTTCTGAAGATGACGATGACGATGATGACTTTGACGATGACCTAATTGGGTCTGCAAAAAAAGGCGTAAACACATCCCTTGCCCCAATCAGACGCAAGGACATGATTAAACTATCAGACCTAAATAACGAAGAGATTGTAGAACAATTCCAGTTAGGCAACCAAAATGCTCTTTCCGCCCTTGTAGAAAAAAATCAGGGTCTTGTAAGAAGCAGGGCTTCATACTTTTTTAGGTCTCACGGTAATGACCTTGACCTAGAAGACTTGGTCCAATCGGGTATGCTTGGCATGATAAGAGCAGCTGAGAAATTTGATCTGACATTGGGCTACAAATTTACAACCTATGCCTACAAGTGGATTGATAAGGCAATTAGAAAGGCCATCAACAAAGAAGGTCATACAATAAGAATTCCAGCAGGAAAATATTTGAAACTTAATAAATTAAAACAAATCCTAAAGGCAAATCCTGAAGCAAGCGATGAGGAGATTTATAGGATTCTAGAAAATGAGGGGATTAACAAAAAACAAGCAGATGATCTTTTCCTTATAAATAGAAACCAAGTCAACTCCACATCCCTAAATATCAACCTAGATAGCGAGGACTCGACAGGTGATGAGCTAATGGACATGGTAGGAGATGAGTCTACACCTGTAGATATGCTTATTCTTGAAAAAGATATGGAAAACTTCCTCATGCAAGCCCTAGATCAGCTTACAGATAGGGAGAAGCAAATCATAATCTACAGATACGGCCTAGATAATGAAAAACCAAAGACCCTAGAACAGATAGGTTCGATTTACGATTTGTCACGTGAAAGAATCCGTCAAATCGAAAACCAAGCCCTAGGCAAACTAAAGGATTATTCAGATTCAATAGGATAAGATAAGCGTCTTTTTATAGGCGCTTTTTTTGTGATTTTTTTCTTAACAAGTAAAATGTTTAAGAGAAATGATATAATATTTAATAAATAATTATGAAATGAAATTTATTATTTATGCTTGTAAAACAATACCAAAAAAGGAAGTGAAATATGATTGAGGTTAAAAACTTTTCAAAAGAGTACAATGTAGGCAAAAAAGCTGTAGACGATATATCTTTTGAAGCCAGAGATGGTGAAATATTTGGATTCTTAGGACCAAATGGGGCTGGCAAATCTACTACAATTAAGTCTATTGTTGGCATAAACTCTAAGACTTCTGGAGAAATTACCATAAATGGTCTAAGACTTGAAGATGAGCTAATGGAATATAAAAAACAATTTTCCTATGTGCCAGATAATCCAGAATTATTCGAAAATTATTCAGGAAATGAATATATAAACTTTGTTGCGGATATCTATGGGATTGATACAGAAACCAGAAAGGAAAGGCTAGATTATTACCTAAACTATTTTGACATCAGGGATGCCATGAAAGAGCAAATCTCAACCTATTCACACGGTATGGCCCAAAGACTTGCCATTATCGGTGCCCTCCTTCATGATCCACAGGTTCTAATCCTTGATGAGCCAATGGTAGGTCTTGATGCCAAATCATCCTATAATCTTAAACAAATCCTAAGGCAAAGAGCAGATTCTGGCAAGTGCGTCATGTTTTCAACCCACGTCATGGAAGTTGCCCAAGAGCTTTGCGATAGGATTGCGATTATCTCAAAAGGCAAGATTATAGCTATGGGAACATTTGATGAGATTAAGCATACTGCCAATAAAGATGGGTCTTTGGAACAAATCTTCTTGGAGCTTACCGATGAATAGATCAAATATTTTTACAATAGCAAAATATGCCTTTAAGGAAGAACTTTTTCCCTTCATGCCAAAAAAAATTGTTCCTAACATGCCAAAATCCTACCTAGGAAGGCTAGTTCTCCTTCTTTGGACCTATGTATTTTTTGGTTTTATTTTTACAGGTATCTTTAAGGGATCGGCCATGATTTATGTGGGGAATAATATGGAATATATGTATTTTGTGACCTTTGCCATGTCGATAACCCTCATGATTTTCGTATTTTACCTGCCACAAATTCTATCAAGACTGTATACTAAGGGAGCTATTGAAAACTACCAGACCATGCCAGTTAGCGAAGGGGAGCTTTTCCTTGGCAAGCTTTTTGGTGGAGTTTTCGGGTTTTTTGATTTTTTCCTATACTTTTGTATAGGACTTTTCATATATTTTGTAGAAGCAGGCTTTGATCCATGGGTCCTAATTATGGGGATTATTTTGTATTTCCCAATGATTTTCCTACCTTATGGGATTTTATCCTTAGTACTTCTCCTTTTAAAGAAGTTTACAAATGTAAATAGGCACGAAAAACTAGTAAAGACAATCGGCTATCTACTTATGTTTGCCATGATGGCAGCCATATATTACTTCTCATTTTCTGCATCAAATCCAGATAACATTGAGGGTATGAAGGTCGATATAAGTCAGGTTACAGATATATTGGGAACTGTTTCAAATGTATTCTTTAACGCCAAATTCTTTGGTCTAGCCCTTGCAGGGACTATGAAAGAAAGGATGATTTTTACAGGACTAATCCTTGTGTTGGCCTTTGTAATCGGCTTTATTTCCTATAAGCTAGCTAATAAATTTTATTATGAGGCAGTCTTTGATGAACACCTTGATACTTCAAAAAAGGAAGTAAAGGCAACTAAAGATGTCAAAATCGAAGCAGGAAGCCAATTTAAGGCGATATTCAAAAAGGACCTTAAGACCTTATTTTCAAATATAATATTTTTG
>CAMEGY010000034.1 GCA_945916625.1 uncultured Anaerococcus sp. | reverse complement strand
ACTTACTAAAACTAGAAAATATTTTATTTTATATAAGCTTATTTGGTTACCTAGTATCCATGGTGCTTTTTATATTATTATTTGTAAACAAGACTGAAAAATGGGGTCTTAGGGGCAAAAATGTCCTAACTATAGCCTTCATCGCCCATACCTTTGCTCTTGGTGTTAGGTGGGTAAACGCAGGTAGGATTCCACTTTCAAATCAATACGAATTTGCAACAGCCTTTGCCTGGGGAATAGCCCTTTGCTATTTGATTTTCGAAAGAAAATACAAACTCCTTGCAATGGGGACTTTTGTCACACCAATCCTATTTTTAATAATAGGCTACGCTGCTATGCGTGATAGGACAGTTAGACCTCTTATGCCAGCCCTTGATTCTAAATGGCTAGCAGTCCACGTTTCTCTTGCAATCTTATCCTACGGAGCCTTTGCAGTTGCAGCGGGAATTTCCGCTATGTATTTATATAGAGATAAACTTGATAATGATAAGTTTTTTGCGAAAAACCTTGCAGATAAGGACCAGCTTGACCTTATTGCGTATAGGATTATAGCCTTTGGTTATATTTTCCTATCCTTAGTAATGATTACAGGGGCAATCTGGGCAGAGTCTGCTTGGGGCAGGTACTGGGCATGGGATCCAAAAGAAACTTGGTCCTTTATAACATGGATAATTTACTCAATCTACCTCCACCTAAGAAGGTCTAGAGGTTGGGAAGGTAAAAGGGCGGCTATATTTGCAATAATAGGATTTATTTGTATAATCTTTACCTATATTGGAGTAAATACCCTATTGCCATCCCTACACTCATATGCATAGGAGATTTTATGAATAAGTTTAGGATAAAAGATATAAGCTTTATGGCTATTTCTATAGCCTTGATGTATGTATTTGGGAAAATCCTTTATATAATGAGTAGGTTTTTTCCTATACCGGGTTCTAGGGTCATATTTACTACACCACTTTTTACTTTTGTTCTAACAGCAGCTGTTCTAAAAACAAAGAAAATAGGAACAATATCTATAATTATGGGCCTTTTGGCCCTGATTTTATTAAGGCTAGCAATTTTCGGAGCTATAGCAGTTGGGCTTGCAGGTGTATTGACAGACCTTACAACCTACATTATTATAAGAAAATACACTGATTATAAGTCAATATACAAAACTCTTGCCTTTCATAGCTTCTATTCTATATGGACTTCCTACTTGATAATTTCTTTGTTTGTAGAAAGCTCGGACTTTATTATGGGAGATATCTTAGTAGTATTCTTTATATCATTAATCTTATATTTTGTTGCCTACTATATTTCAAAAGCATCTATAAGACTTTTTGAATCTAGGAGGCTCTTAGATAATAAGACCTATAGCTTTAGGGACTAAGGGGGCTTAGAGACGGTAGACATTGTTTAAATTCCTTTTTAAAGTAAAATAGTATAGATAAAAATTATTCGATTTTTATATGGAGAATACATGACATCAACAAATAAAATAAATAGGATAATAGAACCTATATTCGTCATAGCTATGAGCCTTATTAGCTTATATCTTGCAAAGACAAGCTTTGTATTTCTAGGCCTAGTACCAATTTTATTTGCCATATTTTACTTTAATGAGGGTTTTCTAAGCTTTCTAGTAGGAGCACTTGGTACATATCTGATGGGTCTATTTTTTATAGATAAGGACGATTTGATTTTAGCACTATTACCCATAATTTTAATTTCCTTTGCTTTTATTATTCCAATTGCTATGAAGGTAGACGATAAAAATCAGATTTTGACAGGATTTATTATCTCAAGTCTTGTATTTATCTTTTTATATAAGTATAGGATGCTTGTAGATAAGCTTAGTTTAGAAAATCTTGCCCTTAATCTTAAGGAAAACTTTGAAAAAATCTATTCTTATAATATGGACCTAGATATCTACAGGTTGACAGTAGCTTCATATCCGGCAGTGATAGCTAGTATAAGCTTAGCTTATTCTATAGCTTCTGTTAAGCTAATTAGAAATTACCTAGCTTATAGGACAGATTCTTATACAGATATCAGAAATTTAGATGATCTTAGGATAAATCTTAAAGGTCTAGTTGCTATTATTCTAATAGAAGTACTAATTTATTATATGGCAAGCTTATGGGGGATAGACAGGTCTTATATTATAATAAACCTAGTTTTTATGAACTTCACGTTTTTTGTAATAAATGGTCTAAGCTTATTTGATTACCTACTAAGAAAATCTAAGCTTCCTCTAAGCAGGGCTTTTCAGCGGTTTTTTCTTTTGGTGCTATTTCAAGTATTAGCCCTACCCCTTGCCATATTTGGAATGTTAGATATATTTATAGATTTTAGAAGAAGGAGGAAAAATGAAAAATAATGAGAAGTTTATTAGCATGCCTAATATAGTTTTGATAATGGCCTTCCCGCTTTTAGCATCTATAGTAGTATTTTATTATAACAAGACCTTGGGGACGGTTGGCTTTTTATTGTCGGTTATCTTATATTTCTTTTTGAAAAGTATAAATTCGACTAGGGCCAAAGAACTTCAAAAATATGTGGATAATGTTTCTTATTCTTTCGATTCAATCACAAAAAATGTTGTATTTGAGATGCCCTTTCCTATAGTCATAGTAGAAGGGGATAGGAAGATAAAATGGCACAATTCATTTTTTAGGGATTTATTTCCTGACGAGACTCTAATTAGTGAGGAGATTGAAAAAATCATCCCAGAATTTTCAGGTATAGAGTTTGATAATGAAGAGATTAGAACCTCACAAAATGTTAAGATTTCTGATAAGGTAATACAATTTTATTATTCAACAATCTTTGACGAAGACCATAAAAAGTGCCAAACATTTTTGTATGGAATAGACAATACCTACGATGAGTCAATTAAGAAATTATTCAAGGATAAAAGACTTGTATTTTATTCGGTAATTATTGATAACTACGAAGATATAAGAAATTCTTCAACTACGGATAACAGACCTCAGGTACTTGGTGAGATTGACAGAGTTATAAATGAATATTTTAAAAAATATAATTGCCTAATCAGAAAATACGAGAATGCTAGGTTCATGATCTTAAGTGAATACCAAGATTATAGAAAAATCCATGAAGATAAGTTTTCAATTCTTGACCAGGTAAGGGATATAGAATTAGGAAATACAATTCCACCAACCCTTTCAATTGGAGTAGGTATAGCAGGGGCCAAGCCTTCAGAAATCTATACAGACTCAAGAGATGCGATAAATATCGCCTTATCACGTGGAGGAGATCAGACTGTTGTAAAATTAGAGGATAACTATGAATACTTTGGTGGCAAAACCAAGGCCATAGAAAAAACTTCCAAAGTTAGATCAAGGGTAATATCTCAAGCCCTAAAGAGGATGATGCAAACAAGCTCAGATATTTATATTATGGGTCATAACAACCCGGATATGGATTCCTTTGGTTCTGCCCTTGGTGTGTATGAAGGCGCAAGATCTATGGGCAAAAATGCATTTATTATCCTAAATGAAGTTACAAAACCAATAGAAAATATGTACGCCAGAGTAAGTGAAGAGTTAAAGGAACTGAAAGATAATATCCTAACTGAAGAAGAAGCACTTAAGTCCATTAGCCAAACTTCACTTATCATTGTAACAGATAACCATAGGAAAAATTCGACAGAAGGGCCAGCCCTTCTTGACAAAACTGATAATATATTTATTATAGACCACCACAGAAGGGGTAAGGATTATATAAAAAATGCAACAATTTCTTATATAGAACCTTACGCTTCATCTGCTTCAGAACTTGTCACTGAGATTTTGTCATACCTTGACGAAAACTTCAAGGCAAGAACATCTGTCGCAGAATCACTTTTAGCTGGTATTACAGTTGATACCAAAAACTTTGTCTACCAAACTGGAGTCAGAACTTTCGAAGCTGCCTCAATCCTAAAAAGATGGGGTGCAGATTCGGTCTACATCAAAAGGATGTTTAAAGATGACTTTGAGATTGTAAAATATAAGTCAGAAGTAATAGCAGATTCATTTATGGTAAATGATTTTATAGCCATTGCCCATTTTAACAGGGAAATAGATGGATCTACTCTGATAGCAAGCCAGGCTGCTGACGACCTTCTAAATATAAAGGGAGTTATGGCAAGCTTTGTCCTAACTAGGGCCAACAATAAAATTCATATCTCAGGTAGAAGCTTAGGCGATATATCGGTACAATTAATACTAGAACGCATTGGAGGAGGCGGACACTTAACAGCCGCAGCCACCCAATTAGATATGAGCATGGAAAATGCCGAAGAAATGTTAAGAAAAGCTATAAATGAATATATAAGAGAGGAAGAAGAAAATGAAAGTAATACTAACAGATAATATTGTAAGAGTTGGAGTTAAGGGAGACCTTGTAGATGTAAAACCAGGATACTTCAGAAACTATCTTGACCCACAAGGACTTGCTGTAAAAGCTACAAAAGAAAACATGGCAGAACTTGAGAAAATGAGAGAACAACTTAAGAAAGAAGAAGCTGAAAATAGAAAAGAAGCTGAAGCTCTTAAGGAAAAAGTAGAAGCACTTACAATCGAACAAAAAGTAAGAGTAGGTGAAGACGGCAAACTATTTGGTTCTGTAACAAACAAAGACATCGCAGAAGTTCTAGCTGAAAATGGAATCGAAATCGACAGAAAGAGAATCGAAGATGTTGAAAAAATTGATGGTGTTGGAGAATTTGTAATCAATGCTAGACTATACGAAGGAGTTAACGCAGAGCTTAAAGTTAATGTAGTTGCTGAGGTAGAATAATGACAGATGGCTTAAGGCCACTACCTTATGACTTCTTATCAGAACAGGCTATCATAGGTTGTATTCTAAGCAAAAACGAGACCTTTGATAGTGCAAATCAAATTATAAAACCTGTAGACTTTTATGATTCGAGAACGCAAAGGATATATAAGTCCATAGTAGAGATGTTTGAAAAAGACATCAAAGTCGACTATGTGTCATTAGTATCCCAGCTATCGAGAGAAAATATATTACAAGAAGTTGGAGGGGAGGAGTTTATCACAGAGATTACCCTCTCCTCATTTTATACTCCAAATATCGATACTTATTGTAAATCTGTCAAAGAAAAGTCGCTACTAAGAAGTCTTATAGGGGCAAGTGAGGATATAATCGACTCATCATATAAGCAAATAGATGACGTATCAGATATCCTTGCGATCGCAGAAAATAAAATATTTGAGATATCTCAAGATAGTCACAACCAAGGCCTTGTAAGAGTTTCAGATACAATGGACGATACCCTAAGGCAAATTAACGAACTAACCCTTGCTGATGGCAAGATAACAGGTGTTACAACTGGACTTGAGGCAGTGGATAATAAACTATCAGGACTTCAAAACTCACAGCTAATCCTTCTTGCTGCTAGACCTGCAATGGGTAAAACTGCCCTGGGCCTAACTATGGCATGGAATGCTGCAAGAGTAGGCAAATCTGTAGCCTTTTTCTCACTTGAGATGTCAACCTACCAGCTAAACCAAAGACTCTTATCAATGGTAAGTCTAGTAAGCCTTGAGTCAATTATAAATGGGTCAATTAGAGATGATGACTGGGCACTTTTGATAGATGCCACTAAAAAAATTGTCAAAACTGACATCTATGTCGATGAAACACCTGGTATTAGGCTATCAGAGATGAAGTCTAAATTGAAAAGATTAAAGGCAGAACGTGGTCTAGACCTTGTTGTAATAGATTATCTACAGCTTATGCAGGCTGATGGTAGGCAGGAGAATAGGCAAAACGAGATTGCCTCAATTTCTCGTGGTTTAAAATCACTATCAAAAGAACTAAACTGCCCAATCCTATCCCTTGCACAACTGTCAAGAGAGGCGGATAAGAGAGCAGATCACAGACCAATCCTATCTGACCTAAGGGAATCAGGTGCAATAGAGCAGGATGCCGATGTAGTTATGCTTCTATACAGGGAAGACTACTATGATGAAGAAGTTGAGCCAAACCAGGCCAAGGTAATCTTTGCCAAGCACAGGAATGGTGCTACAGGTACTGTTGATCTATTTTTCAACAAACAATGTACAACCTTTACAGACCTGTCACTAAGAGAAGAAAATGTCTAGGATTTATTTAACAGAAATTGATAATAAAACAGCCTTAGAGCTTAAAAATTGGGAAAATTTCACAGACCCCAAATTATCTGGCTACAACTATGGCAACCTCACAGATTTTGAAATAAAACTCTGGCAGGGAACAATAGCTATGCCTAACAAAAGATACTTTGCAGTCAAGATAGTGGAAGATCATCGCTTCATAGGCTTTATAGGCCTTAAGAATATCAACCCACTTCTAAAAAGAGCCAAGCTGGGTATAGTTTTCGACCCTAGTTATGTGTCGAAAGGTTTTGGCTATGAAGCAATATGTGCATTACTTGAGGTCTTTTTTGATGAGATGAATTATAAAAATTTGTACCTTGATGTAAATACTTTCAACGAAAGAGCCATAAAACTTTATAAAAAATGTGGTTTTAAAGAAGTATCTTATTCTAGAGAAATTTTTGAAAACCAAAATATAGAGATGGACGATAGGTACTTTGAGTATTCACACGGACTTATTTATTCCAAGATTATAAATATGAAACTAAGTAAGGATGATTATAATGAACTTTGAAATGCAAGAATTAAAACTCGATATGGGGACAACCCCTTTTGAAAATATGTTCCTAAATACCTATCTTCAAATGGCTGATGGAGATGCTATCAAGGTTTATCTGTTAATCTATAAAGAAATATACAACAACTCTTACGTAGATGTAGAGAAAATTAAGCGCCAGCTAAACTTTGATAATGAAAAATTTGACCAAGCAGTCAATTTTTGGATAAATATGGGGATTTTCAGACAAAAGAAAAACTCAAAGGGAGAGACCTTTATAGAGATTGTATCCCTAAGACAGATGTATTTTGGCGAAAACAACGATACATCTTCAAACGAAATCAATTTTGACAAGGCTCAAAGAAAGTCGATGATGTTTGAAAATATAGAAAGAATTATCCAAAGAAAGCTAACACCTGCTGATATAACAAGAATCCACGAAACTCTAGGCGAATACGACCAAGACCCAGAGCTTGTTACAGAAGCCTTTAGGCAGGCAAGAGAATCAGGCAATGTAGATGTCAAATATGTAATGGGATACTTAAAAACCTGGAGAGACCAAGGACTAAACTCTCTAAGCGATCTAAGAATGAAAGAAGAAAGAGATAAGCTTAGGAGGGCAAATGGAGTTAGGACCTACAGGAGAAAGTCAGATTCTAAGGTAAATAAGAGCACAAAATCAGATGGAATGTCTATTGCTGAAAAAGCCAGACTTAAAAGACTTGAAAGACTAAACAATTCGGAGAACTAGGATGAAGGCCAACGAAAAAGCAACCCTAATCTTAGCTGAAAGACGCAGGGAAAATAAAGAAAAGCAAGCAAATAGAATTAGGGAAGTCTATACAAAAATCCCTCAAATAGAAGCAATTGACAAACTAATAAAAGAAGTAGGATTTAAGAGCCTAAAGCTTGCAAGCAATAATGTGGACACAACTACTTATGAGGAAAAAATAAACAAGCTTAAAAAAGAAAAGCAAAAACTCCTTATAGGAAATGGCTATCCTATAGATTTTATGGAATTAAAATACCATCACGATTTATGTAAGGATACAGGTTTTGTTGGAACAAGGCAGTGTTCTTGTAGAAAGCAATTAATAATTGACGATAATTACGATAAATCCGGCCTAAAAGCAGCTATAAATAGGGAAAATTTTAGGACTTTTAATATGGGACTTTTTTCCAAAAATCCTTATATGTCATATTCTATAAGTCCCTATGAAAATATGGCTAAAATTGTAGGAGAAATAAAGGCCTACATAAATAACTTTGATAGAGAAAGTGGAAATATCTATATCCAAGGTCAAGTAGGCAGGGGAAAGACATTTTTGATAAATGCAATAGCCAAGGAGCTTTTAGACAGGAATTATTCTGTAGTATATATGACCTCAACCAAACTATTTAAATTCCTAAATGACTACCATTGGGCCTTTGAAGATAGAAGAGAAAACCTAGAAGACCTCTACGAAATGATTTTTGACTGTGACCTACTCATTATAGATGACCTAGGAGCTGAAACCCATAGGTCAACTGACCAATCCAATCTTTTTGATGTGGTAAACGAAAGGATGAATAAAGGCCTACCTATAATTTTATCCTCAAACCTTGATGAAGATATGATAAGTGAAATCTACGGACCGAGGGTATTTTCTAGAATTTTGGGTAATAATTCTAAGACCTATGAAATTTTTGGGGAAGATCTAAGATTAAAGGGGACTGATTATGATTTTAGTTGATAGAGACCAGATGCAGCAAATCGATAAATATGCTATAGAAGAGCTTAAAATACCTAGTATTTGCCTTGTAGAAAGGGCGAGTATAGCGGTATTAAAGCACATCAACCTAAATAAATTTGGATATTTTGCTGTTGTCGCGGGTGTAGGTAACAACGGAGCTGATGGACTAGCCCTTGCAAGAAATTTACTT
>CAMEGY010000033.1 GCA_945916625.1 uncultured Anaerococcus sp. | reverse complement strand
AAATAAAAAAAGAAGCTAATGAAAAAATATCTGACGCCGAAACCGATATCAATGAAGCCGAGGAAAAAATTTCAAGTACCGAAAAAGATTTGGCTGATGCAAAGGTCAAGTTACATGATGGCTTTAGAAAGTATGAAGAAGAAAAAGCTAAGTTTAACAGGGAAATTAGAAATGCAGAAATTAGACTTGCAAATTCTCTGAATGACTTGGAAAGCGGTCAAGTAGAATTAGAAAATGCAAAGAGGGAATTGGCAAGTTCATGGGAAGAATACAACAAAGAAATTCCTGAAGCAGAGAAAGCTTTAGATAGCAATTATCAAGAATTAACAAAGGCTAGAGAAGAGATAGATTCTAAGAAGAGAGAATTACAAGCAAGTCTTGATGCTATAGAAAAAGCTATCAATGATGCAAAGTCATTAAATACTTTAGATACTCTATCAGACATAGATCAAGAAATTGAATCTTCTGATAATACAAATCCTCTAGATAGTCAAAACACAGATAATATCACTGAGTTAGAAAATCAAAAGCAAGCCTTACTAGGAGCCTTATCTGAAATTGAGGAAAAAGAAAAAGAAGTATCAGCTGGACTTTTAGACTATGAAAAAGCTAGAATTGAATTCGATGAGAAGAAATCTTCTGCTTTAAAGGAATTAGAAAATGGTGAAAGTCAGATTGATCAAAATCAGATAAAAATTAACCAAGGCTGGACAGAATATTACCAGGGAAGGGACAGGCTTAATCGTAATAGGAAAGAAGGTAAGAGAAAGCTTGAGGAGTCCTATAACAAATTACTTGCATCCAAGGCTGACTATGACGATGGTATAGAAGAATTTAATGAAACTAAGGGAGATGCCAAAGAAAAAATAGAAGATGGAAAGAAAGAAATAGCAGATAAAAAAGAACTCCTATTAAAACTCAGGGATCCAGAATATGATGTTATTACAATTTTTGATGATGAAGGGATTGACACCTATTATCAAAACTCGCTTAATATGGACTCTCTATCTAGAGTATTTCCTGCATTTTTTTACATGGTCGCTATGCTTGTAACCCTTACAACTATGCAAAGATATATAAGCGAGCAAAGACTTATTAATGGTACACTTAAGTCTCTTGGTTATACTAACCAAATGATAGCTAGAAGATTTTATATCTATGGCTTGATACCAACTATATTGGGTTCTATAATCGGAGGAATCCTAGGAAGGGCTTTGATTGTAAAAGTTATCTTCAATGCCTATTCTACAGGTTTTGATATAATTGAAAGCTCATATATAAATTCTTTTAAAGTTATTGTAGGATCAATAATCCTATCTTCTGTATTAGTTGGTCTAACTGTTTATTTTAGCTCAAAAGAAACAGTAAGAGAAAGTCCAGCACGACTTCTTCAGGCCAAGGCCCCTGAAATAGGCAGTAAAATACTACTAGAAAAAATCAAGCCAATATGGCAAAGATTGTTATTTATGCAAAAAATCACTGCTAGAAATATTTTTAGATATAAATCTAGGATGTTCATGACAATCTTTGGAGTAGCAGGATGTACAGCCTTAATATTTTTCGGTTTTGCAATGATAGATTCATTGAAAGATACTGCAAATATCCAGCAAAATGAAATCCACAATTATAAGGTAGTAGCTATGCTTGATGAAAAAGCCAGTGATGATGAATATAAAAAATATAATAATAAAATCAGTCCTTATAAGCACATTGCCATTAGAAGTGAATCTGCAAGCTTGAGAAAAGATGATAAGAATTTGGATATATCAGTTGTCATACCAGAAGATAACAAGGAATTTGGAAGATTTGTAAATCTAAGAAAAGATAAGAAAAATCCTATTGATTTAGAAAAAGCTGGTGCTGTTATTACAGAAAACGCAAGCAATATTCTAAATATAAAGGAAAATGACAAGATTAAAGTAAGAGTTGATGGCAAAGATATAGAGGTAAAAGTAGGAGCTATAGCAGAGAACTACGTTGCTGACTACCTATATCTGTCAAATAAAAGCTATGAAGATTTAGCCAAAGATAAGGTAAGTCTAAATGCAAACTATATAGACGGGGACCCAAAAGATATTATAGATGGCCTAGAAGATGAAGACCTTGTAATGGCGGTAATAAATACAAGCAAGGCCTATGCATCTATGGATTCACTATTAGATAACTTATACCTTGTAATAGTAGTCATAACCCTGATTTCATCAATACTTGCAAGTGTTGTTTTATATAATATTACAGATATAAATGTAAGCGAGAGAAAAAGAGAGCTTGCAACAATCAAGGTACTTGGATTTTATTCTAAAGAAGTAACATCCTATATCTACAGAGAAATATTTTTCCTAACTCTGATTGGAATAATAGGGGGATTTGGTCTTGGCTACTTGATTTTTAGGTATATCCTAAGAGTTGTAGCCCCAAGAGACATAATGCTTGCTTATAAGCTCCATCCACTTAGCTTTATAGTAAGTGCTGGTATTACCCTTTTACTATCACTTATAATGTTAGCATATATCCACAAAAAGCTAAAGAAAATAGACATGGCCGAGGCAATGTCTAGTGGTGAATAATATTAGACGGGAGACCGTCTTTTATTATGGCCAAAAGTAGATAAAATAATAAACTTTGTTATAATGATAAAAGAGGTGGAAAATGAAAATAATTTTTGTAAGACATGGAATAACCAAGTCAAATATTGATAAGAAATACTCGACACCTGATACAAAAATAGATAAGTCGGGTTTATATATATTAGAAAAAACAAAATCATTGTTAAAAAACTACAAAATAGACCAAGTGTACACATCTAATCTCATAAGAAGTCAAGAAACAGCTTATGAACTAGGCTTTAATGATTTCAAGATAGACCAGAGACTAAATGAAATGGACTTTGGAGATTTTAAGGGCCAAAATATCTACGATGTGAGAGAAAATCACAAAGATTTTTTTGAAAGAGAAAAAGATTTCTATTTTGACACCCCATATCCAAATGGCGAATCAAGACAAGATGTAATCAACAGGCTCAGATCTTTTTTGGATGAAAAATCTATGGAAGAAAAAAATATCTTGGCAATAAGTCACGGAATTGCAATTAGGTCTACACTATTTTGGATACTAAAAGATTTGTCAAATTGGCATTCTTTTTGGATAGATAACGGATCTTTGACTGTATACAATGTAAAAAATGATAAAAAGCTTATAGAAAGTGTAAACCTTATATGAAATTCATCCATCTAGCAGACTGCCATATTGGGGATAGTCTAAGCTTTGATAGGTCTTTATCAAATAAAATAAGGGAAAATAAAAAAAGATCTTTTGAAAATATATTAAAAAACAACAAAGACGTTGACTTTTTATTGATAGCAGGGGACCTATACGAAAGGTCTTACTTTACAATTAGTGATTACAAAGAGCTTTTTTCTATGATTGAAGGTTTTACAAAGGATGTATTCTATGTTACAGGAAACCATGATTATATAGGCAATGAAGATGATTTGATTAACTTGCTTAAACCTAATAACCTTCATCTTTATTCAACAGATGAAATAGAATACTATCAGATAGAAAACACAAGGATCTATGGTATTTCATATAGTGACAGGATTTTTTATAAGGATTTTTCTTATGATATTAGCTTAGATGATGATTTTTTTAATATCTTGCTAGTCCACGCTACTGTTAATGATACGAGGTCAAACTACTTAAACTTGAATTTAGAAAAATTAGTAAATATTGGTTTTGACTACGTAGGTTTAGGTCATATCCACAAATGGGAAGATCTTGGATCAAGCGTTTATTATTCAGGTTCTATTGAACCAAGTGATTTTTCTGATATCTATGATTATGGATACTTACTTTATGAAAATGGAGAAATTTATCATAAAGATTCTTCTATTATGAAGTTTTATGATATAAACCTATCTATGGATGATTATAAAAATGAAAATGATTTGATTTCATATCTCAAAACTAAGCTTGATAGCAAAAAGGAAAAATACTTACGTTTAAGAATTGATAAGAATATAAATAAAAATAAGCTAAAAGAAGAACTGAATTTAGAGCGTTTAGAAATAGATGTTATTGAAAATGATTCGGTTTTCAACTTGATTGATCTATATCCAAATTCCCTATTAACAAAATATATAGGAAAATTCTCGGATAAGTTAGATACCACTGAGAAGTTGGCTTTAGACATAGGTCTAGATGCAATCTATAGGAGCAAAAATGACTAAGACCTATATTAAGGAATTAAATATAAAATCTTTTGGTAAATTTAAAGAGAAGAGAATTACTTTTAGTTCTGATTTCAATCTTCTATATGGCCTCAATGAATCTGGCAAAACTACAATTATGAACTTTATCGAAGGAATGTTTTATGGTTTTGATGAAGGAAATCTTAGGATAAACTACAATAATAAAAGAGAAATCTATAGACCGAAAGATTCCTATGTCTATGCTGGTGAGCTTAAAAT
The DNA here is from genome assembly GCA_945916625.1 of uncultured Anaerococcus sp. The sequence goes on along the minus strand of CAMEGY010000033.1, from coordinate 4,321 downwards.
TGTAAAAGACAATCAGACCTATTTGCTTTATAGAGATTTTGAAAGTGGGGGTTATAGGATATTAAATTTAAGCCAAAATAAAAAACTTGAATTTAAGAAAAGCGACCTAAATATGCCTGGGAAATTCTTCTTGGGAGTCGATTATGACATTTACAAAGCTTTGATTTCTAATAAGCAAAGTCAAAATATGAGCTCAGATAATAAGAAGAAAATACTAGAAAAACTTGCATCAAATGATATAGACTATAATTTTTCTATCAAAAAATCGATTGAGAATTTGGAAAACAAACTTAAGGCAATAGGGACTACTAGGTCCTATACCAAACCTTACTACTTAACAAAAGAGAGAGTCAAAAATTTAAAGGCGAAAATCCAAGAAATAGATAGGATAAAAAAAGATTATTTTTATTCCTTTGATAAATTAAATGAAAAGAAGAAACTCTTATCTGAAAAAGAAAATCAGTATGAAAAAGATAAAGAAATAAATCGTATTTATAATTTAAAAAGATCTGATGAGAACTTTAAATCATACAGAAAGTGGTCTGATAAGTTATTTGAGATTGATGAAGAACTAACAAAATACGAAGATTTAAAGAATGTAAATATAGACGATTATAAGGTTAATAAAGAAAATATAAAAGACAATAAAGTTGTCTATACTATTGCGATTATTGCTCTAATAATAATTGCCCTTATTAGCAAGAAGTATTTTGTTTTTGCTTTTACGCTTCCATTTTTAGCTAAACTCTTTCTTTCTAATGGTCACAATGCAGGAAATGGCCAATCTGGGTATAGTAGTCTAAGGACTCGCTATTTAAAGCGAGAACATCTTATCAAAGAAAGAGAAAAGGTAAGTGAAGTTCTTGAGATATTAAAAAAACAGGATTTAAACCTATTGGAAACTGATGAAGATTTTTCAATTGATTTCTCATCTTATAATAATATTAGTGAACTTAAAAATATATCGAACCTAGAAAATGAAATAAAAAGACTAAGATCTGATATTCATTTAGCAGAAAAACAACTCCTGACAGTAGATAACATATTAAAAGATGAAGCTGGTTTAAGGGATGATTTAAAATATCAAACTAATGAACTTAATAATCTAAAAAGAGAGATTGAGGCAATAAAAATTGCAAAAAGAATCATCTTAGAGATAGCTGATGAAAACCAGGCTGATATTTATAAATTAAATAATAAAATCAAAACTATTTTAGATGACACTAGCAAATCTCTATTAAATATTAAGCTTGATAAGAACCTGGATTTAGGTATAAAGGATAAGTCTAATTTTGAATTTAGCACTGATCAATTATCTAGCGGTTTTTTTGACCAGGTAAACTTTGCAATGAAACTTAGTCTTGTAGAAGAAAGTGACTTAGATGGATTTTTATTATTTGATGATGCCTTTATAAATTATGATATAGAAAGATTGATTAGGTTTTTATACTTACTTTTAGATGAGTCATATAATAGGCAGATTATCTATTTTACTTGCCATAAGAGAGAAGAAGAGTTTTTTGAAACCGAAAATATAGATGTAAATAAGATACAATTGGAGGATATATGATATATGCTCTTGCTGACCTTCACTTGGACTATACAGAAGAGAAGTCAATGGAGGTCTTTGGTGAAGCCTGGGAAAATTACCAGGAGAAAATCTTCACAAATTGGAAAAACAAAATAAAAGAAGATGATACAGTTTTGATACCGGGTGATATTTCTTGGGCAATGGATACAAGGCATGCACAAATAGATTTAACTAAAATCGAGAACCTACCTGGGAAAAAAATATTGATGAAGGGTAACCACGATTACTGGTGGTCATCACTTAATAAACTAAACAATTTAGGTTTTAAAAGCATTGAATTTTTGCAGAATAATTCTTTTGTAGTTGAGGATTTTATAATTTGCGGGACAAGAGGCTGGATAAGCAGAGACAGTAGAGATTTTACTGATCATGACGAAAAAATATTTAAAAGAGAACTTTTAAGGCTTGAAAATTCTATAAAAAGTTCTAATATGGATAAGAAGATTATAATAAATCTCCACTACCCACCAATAAATACAGACGGGTCTTTAAATGAATTTTTTGACCTGGCAAAAGAAAATGACGCGCACACAATAATATATGGTCATCTACATGGAAGTGGCCACAGAATGATTAAGGAAGGAAACTTTGAAGGGGTCAATTTAGTTTGTGTATCAAGCGACTATGTAAATTTTGACCCAGTAAGGATAGGATAATGCAAAGAGAAATAGAAGTAAAAGTTTTAGATATAGTACCAGCTGAAATAGAAGAAAAACTAAAAGAGCTTGGCGCCGAAAAAATTAGCAAAGAAAAGCAAACAAATTATACCTTCATTCCTGATGATGGTGAATTTAAAAATGGATATTTAAGGATTAGGGAATCTTTTATTGATGATAAAAAACAACCAATCGAGCTTACCTTTAAAGAAGTTAAGACTGACGAAGAAGTAAGAATCAATAATGAATTTACTGTACACATAGACTCAGTATCGATAATGACGTCAATTCTTGAAAAGATGGGAATTAACCTTAAATATAAAGGCAATAAGGAAAGAATTTCGTATATCTACAAGGGACAAAGATTTGATATAGATATTTGGGATGAGGACACCTACCCATACCCATATATGGAAATTGAATTTACAAACCAAACTAAGATAGATGAAATATTAAAAGATTTGGATATTGACAAAGGCCAAGTTACTACAAAATCAATTTCTGACTTGATTAATGAGTTATAATTTTGACAGATAGAAATATACTGGTATAGTTTAAAAAAATCTTAGGAGACAAAGTATGATTTCTATAAAAAATTTATTAAATTCACATGACTTGACTAAAAAAGACTTACTTGAAATTATTGAATTAGGAAATGATATTTATAAGAGTCCTTCCAATTTTTCTCATTATGCAGATGGGAAACTGTTGGGGACTCTTTTTTTTGAGCCTTCAACAAGGACAAGACTATCATTTGAATCAGCCATGCTAAGGCTGGGTGGTTCGGTAATAGGTTTTTCTGACGCAAGTGTATCGTCAGCAAAAAAAGGTGAAAGCCTTCAAGATACAGTTAAAACTGTCAGCCAATATGCAGATATAATAGCTATGCGCCATCCACAAGAAGGTGCAGCCTACCTTGCAAGCCTTGCGGCAGATTGTCCTATAATAAATGCCGGAGATGGAGGACACCAACACCCAACCCAAACACTTACAGATATGCTTACCATAAGCAATTATAAGGAAGACTTTGATAACCATGTGATAGGTATATGCGGTGATCTAAAATATGGAAGAACAGTACATTCCTTAATCAAGGTTTTAAATCTTTTTGAAGGCAACAAATTTATTCTTATCTCTCCCGAAGAGTTAAAGCTTCCTCAATATGTAAAAGAAGAGGTATTTGATGGAAAAAGCCAGTATGAAGAAGTAAGAAGCCTTGATGAAGTTATAGATAAGCTAGATATTTTATATATGACAAGGATTCAAAGAGAAAGATTTTATTCTGATGCCCAATATACAAGGCTTAAAGATTCTTATCTTCTAGATAAGGAAAAGATGGGCCAAGCTAAGGAAGATATGATAGTAATGCATCCGCTTCCAAGGGTAAATGAGATAGCAAAAGAAGTAGACAATGATCCAAGGTCAGTTTATTTTAAACAAACAAAGTTTGGTATGTATGTAAGAATGGCACTAATAATAAAATTATTGGAGGCAAACAATGATTGAGATTACAAGTATTAAAGATGGAATAGTAATAGACCACATTAGGGCTGGTCTAGGAATGCAAATTTACAAACTTTTAGACATAAAAGATATAAAAGATGAGGTTGCGATAATATTAAATGCAAAATCTACAAGATTTGGTAAAAAAGATATCTTAAAAATAGCTAATAATATAAGAATAAATTTAGATGCAGTTTCAATTATAGATCCAACAGCAACTGTAAATATTATTGAGAATGAAAAGGTGGTTAAAAAGTTAGAATTAGAGCTTCCTAAGAAAGCTACAGATATACTTACCTGTCAAAATCCAAAATGCGTTTCTACAAGTGAAAGAGAAGTTCAAAGCGAATTTATTTTGATAAATAAAGAAGAAAAAACCTATAAATGTGCTTATTGTGGCCACATTTATGATGTGGAAGAATAATATGAAAAAGATTTTTACTAACTTTTATGGCTTTGATGATGTAAAGATTACAAATAATGATATATATGTTGAAGATGGGATTATTGTCGATCCATTTGATAAAAATGATGCTGTTGAAATTATCGATTGTGATAATCTTATCCTCAT
>CAMEGY010000032.1 GCA_945916625.1 uncultured Anaerococcus sp. | reverse complement strand
AAAAAGAGATTATTGAAGATATAATAATGATACAAAATCTTAATTTGGATTTTGATAATAGGAGTTAAATTGAAATTATTTTATGTGGAAATATATGGTGAAAAGAATATAGCGATTGAAAAAGATGATGAAATTTATTTATTTGACAGAGAAAGATGCGGAATTAATGATGTTAATGAGTTAATTTTATCAAACTTAAATTTATTAGATCTAGATTTATCAAATTTTAAAAAACTCACTTGTTCTTACAAAATTCTTAGTCCAATTGAATATCCTAAGCAAGATATTATTTGTATAGGAATGAATTACATAGACCATCAAGAAGAAGCAGAGTTAGTTTCTAAAGAAGATTTTGCTAAAGATGTTGATACTATTTATTTCTCAAAAAGAGCTAATAATGTTTTAGGTGATAATGATAAGATTCCTGTAAATAAAGAAATCACAAGTTGCTTAGATTACGAAATTGAACTTGGTGTTATAATTGGAAAAGACTGTAAAAATGTAAAGGCAGAAGATGCTTCAGATTATATTTTTGGATTTACCATTTTTAACGACTTATCTGCTAGGGAATTACAAACGGGATATAAGCAGTGGTATTATGGCAAAAGCTTCGATGGTTCATCAGTTATGGGGCCTTGCATTTTATTAAATGACGGTTCTATCGACTATAATAATTTAGATTTAATTACCAGGGTTAATGGAGAAGTTCGTCAAAAAAATAATACAAAGAATATGATTTTAAGTACTGATAAAATCGTTGAAGATCTTTCAAAATCTATGACTTTAAAAGCAGGTAGTATAATCGCAACAGGAACACCATCTGGAGTTGGGATGTCTTTTACACCAGCTAAATATTTAAAAGAAAATGATAAATTGGAAATGGAAATTAGTAACATAGGAAAATTGTCAAATATGGTTGGCTAGGTTATTAATAAGAATAAAATGTTGGTCCGGTAGATACTGGACTTTTTTTATTACGATTTTCTGAAATAAATATGATAAAACAGTATTATATTATATAGAAATAAATCTTTTGAAGGGATAACTATGAAATTTTTAGATAATTTTATTACAAGCCTAATGCTTATTAGGGTTACAGATATTGTCGATATTGCGATTATTGCCTATGTAGTTTATAAGCTTTTTTCTATACTCAAGGATACCAGGGCCGAGCAGGTTTTGAAGGGGCTTATTTTTGTTTTAATTTTTGCATCTATTGCTGACATGCTCAACATCAATACAGTATCCTGGGTGATGAACCAGTTTTTGACTGTGTCTTTAGTTTTTATAATTGTAGTATTTCAGCCAGAGCTTAGGACAGGGCTTGAGAGGATTGGTAGGGGTAGGTCGATTTTTAATACAGATAAAAATAAGAGGGATGAAGATTCTATAGATGAGCTTGTCCTTGCTATGAGTTCTCTTTCTAGGCAAAAAATTGGTGCCCTTGTGGTTTTAGAAAGAAAGGTTGGCCTATCTGATATTATTGAATCGGGAACTAGTTTAAATGCGGATATTTCTAGTGAGCTTTTGATTAATATTTTTATCCCAAATACTCCTCTCCACGACGGTGCTGTCATAATTAGGGAAAATACTATAGCCGCTGCAGCTTGTTATTTGCCCCTTTCTTCTTCAAATACCATCTCCAAAGAGCTTGGTACAAGACATAGGGCAGCCATTGGTATGTCTGAGAAATCTGATGCTGTTATAATTATTGTCTCAGAAGAAACTGGAAATATTTCTATTGCTGAAAATGGTGTTATAAATAGGTATTTTGACGAAGATTCTCTTAGAATTAGGCTAATAAATGAGCTTACAGAAAAGAGGGAAGATGATGAATAAGTTTATCGAAAAGCTTAAAAAATATAATGTAAGGGGCGATAAGCAGCTTATTGTCTTATCAATAATTGTGGCTATCTTTATGTGGACCTATGTAACAAGCTCTACAAACCCTTCTACAAATAGGACCTTCAGAGGGGTTCCAATTATTATCCAAAACCAAGATAAGCTTGAAGACAGGGGCTACACAATTGTAAGCAAGGATGATATAAGCTCTGTGAATGTGAGACTTACGGGTTCTAGGAATAATATCCTAAGCCTAAAGCCAGATGATATCCAAGCTTCAATTAATGTAAGCGATGCAAAAGAGGGGATAAAGTCTGTGGATGTCAAGGTTGATACACCAACAGGTATCTATGTAGACTATGTTGATCCAGAAAAGATTAATCTAAATATCCAAAGAATTATCGAAAAAACTATGCCTGTAAATGTGGTTATTAATGATAATTTAAAGGATGGCAAAATTGTTGAAGTCAATGAACAAGAGCCAAGAGAGATAAAGATTACGGGTCCAGAATCTATAATCAACCAGGTAGATAGGATAGAAGCCCGAATCGATGACCCAGAATATTTGGACGGGAAAATCCACAATGTAGACCTAAGAGTCCTTGATAAGGAGGGGGTTGATGTGGAAGGGGCAAGCCTTGATCACAAAGATATAAATCTTTCCTTCCTTGTTTATGAGACCAAAAAGGTAAAGGTAGACCTTAAGGTCAGGGGAGATATTGCAAATGGCTATGTAGAAACCCTTAGAGCTGTTTCTCCAGATACTGTTATCATAAAGGGTCCAGGCCATATTATTAGGGAGATAGAATCGGTTAATACCCAAACCCTTATTGCAGGTATTATAAGAACGTCAAAATCCGGTGAAGTAAAGCTCGACTTACCAGAAGGAGTCAAGGTTTACGACGGAGATGATACTGTAAATTACAAGATAGAAGTCCGAAAAACCCCTAACACTAATAAGGATGATTCAGACGATAATGAATAAAGAGGACGTTTTAGCTAGTCTTGAAGAAAAGGGTTACGAATCCTACCTAGTAGGCGGTTTTGTAAGGGATAAGCTTTTGGGAAGGATATCTTCTGATATTGACATAGCAACAAAGGCTAGGCCTGATGAAATTAAGGAAGTCTTTAGGGATAAAAAAACAATTGAAGTAGGCAAGGCCTTTGGGACTATAAAGTTGATAGCTGACCATAAAGAATACGAAATTACAACCTTTAGGTCTGATGGGATTTACAAAGATAAGAGAAGGCCTGTTGGGGTTTCTTTTTCAGATTCGATTTATGAAGATCTCAAAAGGCGAGATTTTACTATAAATGCCATTGCCATTAGAAATAATGAAATAATAGACCCCTTTGATGGGCGAAATGATTTGGAAAAAAAGCTAATAAGGGCTGTGGGAAATCCTAATGAAAGAATAGAAGAAGATTATCTAAGGGCCCTTAGAGCAGTACGCTTTGCGAGCACTTTAGGTTTTGAAATTGATGGTGGTTTGAAAAATGCTATTAGAGAAAATTCTTCAAATCTTTCTTATATTTCAGTAGAAAGGCAGAGGGCAGAGCTTGATAAGATCATTTTATCAGATAATCCTGCAAGAGGGATTAGGCTATTAGAAGACCTTGATTTGCTTGATGAAATTTTGCCGGAAGTGGCAAATATGGTTGGCTTTGACCAAAAGTCGCCCCACCATAACCTAGACTTATTTGAACACAGCTTAAAGGTTTTAGAAAATGTTCCAAAAGATTTACCAACTAGGCTTGCCGCCTTATTCCATGATACGGGTAAGCCTGACACATTTTTCCTAGATGAAAATGGCCATGGCAGGTTTTTTGGCCATCAAAAGATTTCAGAAGATTTGGCAAAAAATAGATTGAAAGTTTTAAAATACCCCAATAAAACTATAGAGGAAGTTTGTTTTCTAATAGGCCGTCACATGGACTCGTCCAATACTTTTAGCGAAAAATCTGTGGCAAGGCTTTTAAGAAAGCTGGGAGATGAGGGCCTAAGAAGGCTTTTTGACCTACAGGAAGCAGACATTTTAGCAACCGTCCATGACGATATTTCTAATATAGAAAATGGTAGAAGATTTTTAGATGAAATTATAAGCAAGGAGCCTGCACTTTCTAGGGCGGACCTTGCAATAAATGGTAAGGACCTCATAAAAATAGGCTTCGAAGAAGGAAAAGTCCTAGGATATGTCTTAGATGAGCTTTTTAAGGCTGTTTTTGAAGGCGATTTACCAAATAAAAAAGACAAACTTCTTGATTTTGCTAGTAAAATCGGGCAAAAGCTTGATAGGAAGACTTATGAGTAGTATATTATTTCAATGAGTAGAAAAGTACACGGAGGATTATATGACAGAATTAAAATCACACGAAAACAATATAGCTAAGTTTGAATTTGACGTAGCTTACGACGATTTCAAAAAAGCGACAGACACTGTATATAAGAGAAATAAAAAGAGATATAGAATAGATGGTTTCAGACCAGGACACGTTCCAAGAAGAGTTCTTGAAAAAATGTACGGACCAGAAATCTTCTACGATGATGCTATCCAAATAGTATTTCCAGAGCCATACGAAAAGGCAGTAGAAGAATTAGGTCTTGAAGTTATCGACCAACCATCAGTAGACCTAGATGATATCGAAGAAGGTAAGGATATTACTTTCAAGGTAGAAGTAGAAACAAAACCACACCCAGAATTAGGAAACTATGACGAACTTGTTATAGAAGAAGTTTCAGAAGAAGTTACTGATGAAGATATCGAACACGAAATTAACAAACAGCTTGAAGAAAACGCAAGACTAGTTGAAGTTACAGATAGACCTGTAAAAGAAAATGATACAGTAAATATCGACTTTGATGGCTACCTTGACGGAGAAAGATTCGAAGGCGGAAAAGCTGAAGACTATGACCTAGTTATCGGTTCAAACACCTTCATCACAGGCTTTGAAGATCAAATTATTGGCCACAATGTAGGCGATAAATTTGATGTTAATGTAACCTTCCCTGAAGATTACCAAGCACAAGAATTCCAAGGTAAAGATGCTAAATTTGTTGTTGAAATTAATTCTATCACAGAAAAACAACTTCCAGAACTTGACGATGAATTCGCAAAAGATATTTCTGAATATGACACACTTGATGATCTTAAAGCTAACCTAAGAGAAAAGCTAGCTGACGATAAGAAACAATTTGCTCAAAATATGAGAGAAAACCAAGCTGTAGAAGCCCTTGTAAAAGCTTCTAAGGTAAGTGCGCCAAATAGCATGGTTAACAGAGAAATCGACTTTGAACTACAAAACCTTGACCAAAGACTTCAAGGCATGGGACTTACCCTAACTCAATATATCGAGCTTACAAAAATGGATATTAATGAAATCCGTGACCAATATAGAGAACAAGCTGAAGCAAGAGTTATGGCTAACCTTGTAATCGACGAAGTAGCCCTAAAAGAAAATATCGAAGTATCTGACGAAGAAAAAGAAAACGAACTACAAGAAACTGCTAAAAACTATGGTGTAGAAGATGTTGAGAAATTCAAAGAAATCTTTGCTAAAAATGTCTCAGAAGAAACATTAGTAGAAAACATTAAGAGAAGAAAAGCTGTAGAACTTTTGGCTTCAAAAGCAAAGGCTCTTCCTCATGAAGAATACCACAAATACGTGGAAGAAAACTCTAAAGAAGAAAAAGAAGACTAATAGCAAGGCAGTTTCCAAAAGGGATTATCCCAGAAAGGAAAAAAATGTTAGCTAAAAATTATTTAGTACCAACTGTAGTTGAACAAACAAACAGAGGCGAAAGAGCCTATGATATATATTCAAGACTTCTTAAAGATAGGATAATCTTCTTATCTGGAGAAGTAAGAGATGAAGTAAGCGATATAATAATCGCCCAACTTCTTTTCCTAGAAAGCGAAGACCCAAATAAGGATATACATTTCTACATCAACTCTCCAGGTGGAGTTGTAACTAGTGGTCTTGCAATCTATGACACAATGAACTATATAAAACCAGACGTATCTACAATCTGTATTGGTCAAGCTGCATCAATGGGAGCTGTATTATTATCATCAGGAGCTAAGGGTAAGAGATTCTCCCTACCAAACTCCAACATAATGATCCACCAACCATCAGGTGGTGCTCAAGGTCAGGCATCAGATATAGTTATCCAAGCTGAGCAAATCCTAAAAATAAAAGGAAATCTCAACAGAATCTTAACCGAAAACACTGGCAAAGACCTTGAAACAATAGAAAGAGATACTGACAGAGACTTTGCAATGACAGCAGAAGAGGCTCTAAAATACGGCCTAATAGATAAAGTTATAGAGAGTAATAAGTAAAATGGCAGACATGGAAAAAAGTACGGTAAGATGTTCTTTTTGTGGTAAGGATGCAAGCCAGGTCAAAAGAATAATCGCAGGAGCAGACGGCTATATATGCAATGAGTGCGTAGAGCTTTGCTCTGAGATTATAAAAGAAGACGGAAGTCTTTCAACTGACTTTGATTTTGATATAGAACTATCAAAACCAAAAGACATAAAGGCCTACCTTGATAACTACGTAGTAGGCCAGGAAGATGCAAAGAAAACCCTATCTGTGGCAGTCTACAACCACTACAAAAGAATTACCAGCAATGAAGAAGATTCAGATGTTGAATTACAAAAATCAAATATTTTAATGCTTGGACCTACTGGATCAGGTAAGACTCTCCTTGCTCAAACTCTTGCCAAAAAGCTTAATGTTCCATTTGCCATTGCAGATGCTACAAGCCTTACTGAAGCAGGATATGTGGGTGAGGATGTAGAAAATATTATCCTAAAACTTGTCCAAGCTGCTGACTACGATATAGAAGCGGCAGAGCTGGGTATAATCTATGTAGATGAGATAGATAAGATTACTAGAAAAAGCGAAAATCCATCTATAACCCGTGATGTAAGCGGGGAAGGCGTTCAGCAAGCCCTTCTTAAGCTAATAGAAGGCACTGAAGCCAACGTACCACCTCAAGGTGGAAGAAAACACCCATCGCAAGAATACATCAGGGTAGATACAACAAATATTTTATTTATCCTGGGTGGAGCCTTTGAGGGAATTGGTGATATTATAAACCAAAGGCAGATGGATAAGACTATAGGCTTTGGGGCAGATATTACAAAAAGAGAAAATACTGACCTATCGCTTGTCAACACCGAAGACTTACTAAAGTTCGGCCTAATACCTGAATTTATAGGTAGGGTTCCAATCATCGTAAGCCTAGATGCCCTAGATGAAAAGGCCCTAGTTAAAATCCTAAAAGAGCCTAAAAACTCTCTAATCAAGCAATATCAAAAGCTATTTGACCTTGATAAGGTAAAACTAACTTTTGAAGATGATGCAGTAGAGGAGATTTCTAAAAGGGCAATAGAGCATAAGACAGGTGCTAGGGGACTTAGGACAATTATAGAAAATCTTCTCCTAGATGTGATGTATGAAATCCCATCCAGAGATGAGATCGAAGAAGTAATTGTGACAAAAGAATCTATCGATGACCATAGTAAATTAAAATACGTGAAGAAATAATTGTAAAAGGGGAATGCAAGTCATTTCCCTTTTTATAACGAAAGAGGAAAAATGAAAGAAGTATATAAGATAAGTGAGGTAAATTTACCCCTAATCCCACTGAGGGGCTACTGGGTAATGCCTACTACTATGCTAAATTTTGACTCAGCGAGGTCTATCTCTAAAAATGCTGTTGAAAATGCAAAATTAAACAACGAAGAGTTGTTTTTGGTCAACCAACTTGATATTTTTGACGATAATCCAAAAAAAGATGGGCTCTATGAAGTCGGTATAGTAGCAGAAATCAAAGAAACTTTCACCCTACCAAATGGGGATATTAGAGTCTTTGTCCAAGCGACAGGCCTTGGCAAGCTTAAAAAGCTAAATGTGGCAGAAGGTTTCCTAAGATGTGAGATTGAAAAATACGAATATATAGAAGAAAACGAAGAAAAAACAGACGAACTTGAGGCACTCAGAAAACTATTAGTCAAAGACTTTAGGGAGTATATATCTATTAGCGATGACATGCCAGATGAGATTGCCTACGGTATGACCGAGCTTGAAAATTATCACAGGCTAGTTGACCTAATAACCTACCATCTAGACCTTGCGCCAAAAGAATATTATGAAATTTTATCAAACTTTGATGCCAAGGAGAGAATGGAGCTAGTCTATAGGATAATCAATAAGGAAATTGAACTAAAAAATCTCGGTGTTGAGATCGAAAAAGAGGTAACAGAAAACATAAACCAATCCCAAAAGGAATACTACCTAAGGGAGAAGATGGATGTCCTAAAAAAAGAATTAAACTCAGCAACAGGCCAGGCGGAAAGCGAAGTTGATGAACTTAGAAAGAAGATTAAAAAGATTAAGCTTGACAAGGAAGCTAGAAAATCCTTAGAAAAAGACCTAGACAGGCTTGACCTAATCCCTGAGATGAGTCCTGACTATGGAGTTTTATCATCTTATCTTAACTTTGTGGTAGACCTACCATGGAATAAAAAATCCAAAGAAAGCCTTGATATAAAAAGGGCTAGCTCAATCTTAGACGAGGACCATTATGGCCTAGAAGACGTCAAGGAAAGAATACTGGAATCAATTGCTGTTCAGATAAAAAACAAATCTGTAAAGGGTTCTATAATTTGCCTAGTAGGACCTCCAGGAGTTGGTAAGACCTCGATTGCAAAATCTGTTGCCCGTGCCCTAAATCGTGAATTTGTCTCAATGAGACTAGGCGGTGTGACCGATGAATCAGAAATCAGAGGCCACAGGAGAACCTATGTGGGTGCCATGGCAGGTAGGGTAATTACAAATATCAACCGCATTGGTGTCAAAAATCCTGTTTTCCTTTTAGATGAGATTGATAAATTAGGGTCAGATTTTAGGGGAGATCCATCATCTGCTTTGCTTGAAGTCTTAG
>CAMEGY010000031.1 GCA_945916625.1 uncultured Anaerococcus sp. | reverse complement strand
GGCGAGTATTTTTTATCTAGAATATTGAGCGGCCTTGATTTTACTATATCCTCATACCTATTTTTGTAAGTATTCATAGTCATATTCTTATCATTTAACCTATCTATAAACAATTCTATTAGTAAGATGTCTTCTTCTTTCATTTTAAAATATCTATCTTGCTTTATTATTTCTAGTTTTTTATTTAGGACGGAAAGCTCATCATAAGTCATAAATATAGCTGACATATCAAGACTTTCTATTATCTCTCTAAATAAAATATCTGACTTAAAGCAATATTTGAGGTATAGAGAAACCAAGTCTTCTCCATAGATCCTTGATAAATCTAGAAGCGAACTTATGCTTGCTTCTTTGAAATTTGCTGTTTCAAGCTTTGAGATGGTTTTTCTGCTTATACCAGATTCCCACTCTACATCTTCTTGACTTAGCTTGTTTCTATATCTTATATCTTTAAGAATTTTACTAAATTCAATTCTTCCGTCTATCATAATATCTCCTTATGATCAATTAACCCAGTATATTTTTTAATCATTCATTTTACTAATCACTCTTTATCAGACTACCTTATATATATTATACACAATAGGTCACTTATAGTTAATTAAAAGATTTGTAAGTATCTATACATAAAACATAAAAAAACTCCAGCTCCCATAAAAAATAGAAGTTGGAGTTTTATTTATAAACCTAAAATGACTCCTATGCCAGCTCCTGCAACTATGACCCAAATTGGGCTTATTTTTTTGAATTTAAATAAGACAAAGAGAAATATTCCAAAAAGCAGAATTGGAATTGGCCTTAAGATTTTTAAAATTTGACCTGTTGCCTGGTAGCTTTCCACATCAAATAAGGTTAAGACTAAGACTGTAAACATTGCCCCTAGGATTAAGCCTGCTGTGGCAGGTCTTAGGGTTGTAAAGGCGTCTTTTACTATTTTAGAATTCTTAAAGGTCCTTATTGCCCTTGCAATCATAAGGATTATTATGATTGGCCCTGTTACAAGGGATAGGGTCGCAAGAATGCCCCCGATTGGCCCATAGGCCTTGATTCCTGCATAGGTTGCCATATTTATCCCTATGGCTCCTGGAGTTGATTCTGAGACTGCTATCATATCTAGGAGTTCTTCGCTTGTGAAATAGCCGTATTTTTCACCCATTTCCTGTAAGAAAGGGATGGTTGCCATGCCTCCGCCAACTGCAAAAAGGCCTGCCTTAAAAAATTCCCACATCATCCTAAGCATTTCTAAACCTCCCAAGTATAATTCCCAGGCTTGCAACAACAACTACAATTATAACTGGTGATATGTCAAAAAAAGCTAGGGCTACAAAGGTTGTTAAAAATATCAAAAATTTAAAGGGTGTCCTTGCATTTTTCTTGAGCATATTTATTACAGAATACAGTACCAGGGCACTTACTGCAATTCTTATCCCAGAAAAAGCGTGCTGAATAGCAGCAATGTGGGAGAAATTTTTTAAAAATCCTGAGATAAGGGTGATTATAATTATAGAAGGAGTTATAAAGCCAAGGCTTGCCAAGATCCCTCCAATATTTTTTCCCTTCTTGTAGCCGCAAAAAGTGGCTGTATTTATGGCAATTACTCCCGGAGTGGATTGGCCGATGGCATAATAATCTAGAATTTCTTCGCTAGTTGCCCATTTTTTGTTTTCTACAACCTCTCTTTCAAGTATTGGTAGCATAGCATAGCCGCCTCCAAAGGTCATAAAGCCGATTTTAACAAAAGTAAGATATAAGTCTAATAAAATATTCATAATTTCCTCTCTTCTATCTTTATTATATAACATTTGCCAAAAAATCTAAAGCCAACCGTTTTACATGCTTTTAACTTATGAAATCCATTTCTTAATAATGGTAACAAAAATAATACAATTTATCCTTATTTTTCCTCTGTTTTATCAAATATAAAAGTAATTAGTAACAAATTCGTAACATTTTTGTTGACAAAAGAGTAAAACTGGTATAGAATATAGTTTGTATTAATTAGAAGGAGAGATAAATTTGAAAAATTTTAAATATATATTAACAGGCCTTGCTTGTGCATCTATCTTTGCGCTGGCGGGTCATTCTTATGCATCAGAAGATGCAGGTTTAGATGAAAATACGGTAATACAATACAACGACTTTGACCTAGATGCGGCAGTTGGTCTTAAGGAAAGTGAAGAAGTTGTTCACCAAGAAGTAGAAATTAAGCAAACTTCATACAAGGATGAGAACAAGGTCGAAGTAAAACAAGAAAAAAACTCTACTGGCCATCCTGATAGAGTTGAAATCAAGGGTTCAAACAAAAACGCAACTGGTAGTAAAAAGGAACCTGGCAAACTTTCTTGGAGAGGCTACAAACAAGGCGTGCTTTCAAACTTTGACATAAGGACTAAAAACGAAGACCATATCGATGGTGCTTACATAGATAGGTTTCTAGAAAAACGTGGCCACTACACCCCACTTAAGGGTTATGGCAATAAAATTATGGAGCTTTCTGAAAAGTATGGAATCAATGTTGGGATCTTTATGGGCCAAATCGCTAAGGAAACTACATTCGGTATGAATGCTGGCGGCGGCAAATACAACTTTGGTTGTATCCGCTATAGCAAAACAGGCTACGGCAGCGAATGGAAGCCAGCCTACACAAGAGGCGGAGCTTGGGTAAACCCACCAACAGTAGAAGACGGAATTGAAGTAACCTTCAAACTTATGAGACATGCCTATGCTGACAAGGGCTATACAACTTATAAGTCATTTATAAACCGTTATTCCCCAGCCTTTGAAAACAACCACAGGTCTTTCGAACAGCTTGCAGCTGGTACAATGAACGCCCTAAATATAGCTTATTAATAACAAACAGTCTAAGAAAATCTTAGGCTGTTTTTCTTATCCTGTTGCCTTTAAGAGAGATTTCATATAAGATATATATAAAAGAATACAAAAGGAGATCTTATGAAGAAAATTTTGTTGGCCCTAGCCATAGGCCTAATCTCTCTAAGTCCAGCTTATGCAAGCGAAGATGCAAATATCGTCTATTACGAAGACTATGACTTGGATGAGGCTGTTGGTCTAAAAGAGAAAAAAGAAGTCATAGATGAAAGTAAAAATCCAAGCTCAAATCTTAATCAAGGAAATTTTACCGAAGCTAAGATTATCTCTGTAACAGATGGCGATACTGTCACAGCAAGGATTAATAACAAGGACTATAAGCTTAGAATGATAGGTGTCGACACTCCTGAAACAGTCCACCCATCAAAGCCAGTAGCTTTTTATGGCAAGGAAGCATCTGATTTTAGCAAAAATAAGCTAAGAGGCAAGACTGTCTACCTAGAAAAGGACGTATCAGAAATAGATAGGTACAACAGGATCCTAAGATATGTATGGCTAAGTAAGCCAGCAAACCCAAAAAACCCAAGCTTTGAAGATGTAAGAGATAAGATGTTTAACGGCATCCTCCTTAGGGACGGCTATGCAAATCTTGCAACCTTCCCACCTGATGTAAAATACCTCAATTACTTCCAAAAAATCGCAAGGACAGCAGAAGCAAATGAACTTGGTCTTTATAATAAGGCTAAAAGAGATAAATTTGAAGGCAAGGTCACAAGTCCTAGCAAAGAAGATACTAATCCAACAAAACCAAATACTGGTTCGAACCAAAAAGGAAAATTTATTGGCGATGGGGATATCCCTATTGTAAATCAAAAAATTGCTAGTGTATCTCGTGGCAAAAGAACTTATCTGGCCGATGTGACCGAAGGACCTATAAAGGCAAATATGTCCTCAGGTATCTACCACAGTCCAGGCCAAAGAGATTATAATAAGATTAGTATAAATAATGTCACTTGGTTTTCAAGTGCAAAGGCTGCAGAAGCTGCAGGCTACACTGCCGCCCAAAGATAAAAAAAGAAAGGATTAAGATGCGAAAACTAATATTTGACGTAGACGGGACAATACTTGATTCTATGCACATTTGGATAGAGCCACAAAATGAGTTGTTTGCCAAATACGGCTTTTCTATAAACGACCTATCCAATGAAGATAAGGCCAAAATCGAGGCCCTATCCTTTGAGGCCATGTGCCAATATATAGCTGATGAAATAGCAAAAGACATGACCTACGAAGAAGTTTTAGACCATTTTGAGGATATAATTTATACCGCCTACAAGGATGAGCTAATAGCAAAGCCTGGCAATCTTGAATTCCTCAAAAAATTAAAGGATGCAGGTTTTTCCATGTCAGTTGCTTCATCAACCTCCTTCAGACACCTAGAAATGGCCCTAAAAAGGCTAGGAATCTTTGATTATTTTGATTTTTTTGCCACACCAGATCTTTTGGATATGAAAAAGTCAGACCCAGAATATTGGCAATATTCAATCAAAAAACATGGAGTCGATCCAAGCCAGTGCGTACTATTTGACGATGCCCTCTATGCTATAAAGGCTGCCAAAAAAGAAGGAATCGTAACTATTGGCCTTAAAGATTTCCCATGGAATCAAAACGAATGGGACCATATCAAAAAAGAAGCTGACATGACCCTAGAAAAAATCGCTGATATGGATATAGAAAAATTGAGATAAGAAAAAAAGATGTTTGACTCAACTTAGTTAAACATCTTTTTTTTGGATTTTTTTAGTAAAGCTCATTTAGTTTTGAAATGTATTAAGGAATCAAATTACTTTTGTTTTTTAAACTCAAATCTTATTTCTGTTTATTTACAATTACAGATACGCCGTCTGGCACGAATGCGATTTTGGCGTCTTCTCCCTTGATTTCACGAGCCATAGCTAGGGCTTCATCGAGAGTTTCTGCATAGGTCATGTGCATATCTTCGATAAGCTGTCTGTTTTCTGGGTCAGTAACAAAGATTACCTTATGGCGAACCAGGATTCTTGCTAGGATTTGGATTTCCCATTGGTCTGGAATTGTCTCTTCCATTGGGATTTGAAGAACTCTTTCTTCTATATCTTTTGGATCCTTAGCATCTTTGAAGGTTTGGTAGAAGCTTTCGCCGCCGTGGCCGTCATTACATCTAGAAACTTCAATTATAACCCCATCGTCGGCTGCAGCTGCTTCTGCTGCTGTCATAGATTTTACAGATTGGTAGACGTTTTGGTCTAGTGGATAGCCACCGTTGCTTGTAACTGCAATGTCTGCATTGACACCTTCTATTGTAGATAGACTTCTTACAAAGTCACAGCCTTCAGCGTGGGCCTTTACCCTATGGCCTGCAAAGGCATTTATTATCTTCTTTTCTGCGTCAATTACCACATTTAGGATAAAGGCAAGTTTTGCTTTCTCTGCTGCAAATTCCATATCCCTATGTATTGGGTTTTCCTCTAAAATCCCTGTTCTTGAATAGTCACTTGCAATAAATTTTGAGCAATGGTTGGCAAGAACAGTTTTTTCACTGGCAACACCTGGTAGGACTGATTTTCTACCGCCAGAAAAACCTGCGAAAAAGTGTGGTTCGATAAAGCCCTCTGCAACTAAAAGGTCGGTGTCGATTGCATACTTATTTAATAATAGTCTTCCACCTGATGGAAGAGTATCAAGCTCAACCATATCTTCATCTTTGCCTGATTCGTGGACTATGATTTTTTCATTATCTACAATTTCTTTGCCAAACTTATCAACCATTTCTTCGTGGGTAGTTGGTCTGTGGAAACCTGTCGCAATCAAAATTGTAATCTCAGCATCTGGATTTTTTGACCTGATTTCCTCAAGTAGGATTGGCATGGTAATTGCAGATGGGACTGGTCTTGTGTGGTCAGAAGTTATCACGGTAATACGTTTTTTCCCTTCTGCAAGATCAGCTAACCTCTCCCCGCCAATAGGATTATTAAGGGCATCTTTTACTAGGTCTTCTTCTCCTTTTTCCGCCTTAAAATTGTGGGCCTTACTTTCAAGTATGGCTACATCATCCCCAACTTCCATTTCGATAAATTCTTTGCCGTATGGCAGTCTTACTTTTTTCATAAATTTTCTCCTTTTCTTCTCTTTCTTCTATTTTATAAAAAATTTCACAATTTTGCAAATGTTTTCACAAATAAAGTAAAAAAACTCTTCCGAAGAAGAGTTTAGCCTGCCATATATTTTTTGACTTTTTTGTATAAAAGGCCCATGGCCGCTACTCCTTTTAATATAGAAGTGGAACTCATGGCAATCCACACACCATAAACACCAACAAGTGGCATTAGAACTAGGGATATTGGCACCCTTAGGAGGTTATTTACCACACCTAAGACTGCCGGAGTCTTTGTGTCACTCATGCCGTTGAAACAACCAGCAAGACCGATTTCAATTGACATAAAGGCTTGGGATAGACCTAATATCAAAAGATAATTTGATCCAAGTTCAATAGCTTCTAAATTTCCTGGAGTAAAAATCTCAAAAAGTTTGTGCCTAAAGACAATTAGGACTAAGGTTGCAAGGATACCGACAAAGGCAACTAGGTTAAAAGACTCTTTGATTGATTCTCTAACCCTTTCCTTATCTTCTGCCCCGTAGTTTTGGGCAACAAGGGCCTGGATACCGACTTGGATACCTTCTGTAGTATTCCAAGAAATCGACTCAAGCTGACTTCCTATAGCACAAACCGCAACAGGAGTTGGTCCAAATGATGACATAAACCTATTTAAAACCATAGAAATTGAAGCGTGGAAACCTGATAAAAGTGCCGCAGGAAGTCCTAGCCTAAAGATTTCTAGCTGCCAATTTTCCCTATAGTCAATTTGAGAAATTGCCGACTTTATTATCCCATCTTGAGAAATAACCACCAAAAAGTAGATCAAAACAACCACAAATTGGCTGATGATAGTAGCAAGAGCCGCACCCTTGGCCCCCATAGCAGGAACCATCCCAAAACCAAAGATTAAAACTGGATCAAGGATAATATTTATAATTAAACCCACAGCATTAATTACAAAAGGTGTAAAAGAATCACCAAGCGAAGTAAAGGCCTGGGTAAACATAGGCCCTAGGAAAAATAAAATCATACCCAAGCTAACTACAAAGAAATAATCCTTGGCAGCCATCTCAGCTTCAAGACCCAGATTATAAAATTCTATAAAAACATTCTTCACAACCAGGCAAAAGGTCGTGAAAAAAAGTCCCATCACAATAGCCTGTATAAAACCATTATTCAAAATCCTAATAGTCTCATCCTCATTTTGCGATCCAAAAGCCTGAGAAGAATAAACACCCATACCAACCTTAGGAATAAGGACGATGGAGTTGCCTATCCAAAATATAAAGCCAGCTATACCAACACCTGCCACAGCATTAGTACCTAGCCTTGCGATCCAAATCGTATCTACAAAACCATAGGCAATCTGGATAAAGGCTGTAAGGGCAAGCGGCAAAGACAGCTTAAGCAGGGTCTGTCTAATATTTCCATGTAATAAATCAATTTTCCTATTCATAAAGACTCCTCTGATAATAATAACCCTATTATTCTACTTATATTTTACAAATTGTCATTTAAATAATCAAAAGTATATTGATAATATGAAAAACTACAAAAATCTAAAAGCCGGCAAGTTCTTTAAGACAGATGACTACCTAGTCAAAAGACTCACCGAAGCTTGGGAAAAATTAGTAAAATTAAATAATGAAACAGACAGAGAAGTGAGAGATGAAATCTGCAAGGACTTATTTGGAGCTTTTGGCAAATCCACCGTCCTCTCGCCTTTCAGGTGTGACTATGGCGAAAATATATACATAGGCGACAAGTCTTTTATAAACTTCAACGTATCAATGATAGATCTAGGGAAAATCAAAATAGGAAATAGGGTCCTAATAGGCCCAGGCACGGGATTATTCACCGCAATCCACCCAACAGATCCAGAAATAAGAGCCACAGGCATAGAAAAGGGAGTCGATATCACGATAGAAGATGACGTCTGGATAGGAGGAAATGCCACAATCCTCCCAGGAGTCACAATAGGAAAAGGATCCATAATAGGCGCAGGAAGTGTAGTCACCAAAGACATCCCAAAAATGACCATAGCCATAGGCAACCCCGCAAAAATTATAAGGGAGATAACTGAAGAAGATAAAATTTATTGGCAGGGTGAATATGATGAGTATTTGAGAGAAATTGAGGACTAATTTCATGCTTTTAAAATTTAATAAATCTTTATTTTCAACTGACCTCTTTTGGTCAGTTTTTTTACCCTTAATGTAAGAATTTTCTATGTAATATTTTATTAATTGAGCATCTAATAATTAATAATTCTAAAATGTGCAAATAATTGTGAAAAAATTTGATGATATTTTTTATAAATAAAGGTTATAATTTTAATAAAGGAGATGATTGTTATGTATCGTGAAAACGCTATCTTTGATGTAGATATTAAGAGTCAAGATCAATGTTTTGATTTTTTGGTTGACCAAGCCTTTAAAACTGGTCTCATTTCTGATAATAATTCCATCAAAGACGAATTAGTTAAAAGAGAAGAAATCATGAGCACAGCCTTTCTCCCACCATTTGCTAATCCCCATGCGAAAAGTAGTAATGTACTGGAGACTTCCTTAATTTTCTTAAGACTTAAGGAAGAAATTAATTGGGATGAATCTATGGTAAAGGTTGTTATAGCTTTATTTAGTAAGGATGGAGATGTTCACATTTCTTTACTATCTAATCTCAGCAGAAAACTTGTAGATGCAGAATTTAGAGATTTCTGTCTAAATGCATCTGAAGATGAAGTATTTGAAAAAATACAAAAATAAGGAGAATAATATGAAAAAATTTGTTGGTTTATGCGCTTGCACCATGGGTTTGGCGCACACATTTATGGTGGCAGAAGCTATTCAATA
>CAMEGY010000030.1 GCA_945916625.1 uncultured Anaerococcus sp. | reverse complement strand
TAACTCTTTCTTTTTCAGAACCATCATCTAATGTAAATTTCAAAAGTTTTTTTGATTTTGGAACTTCTTCGCAGTTCTTAACTTTTACAACTCTAAAATCAGATTTTGAGAATGTATCAAAATCAACCATATCTTCAAATAATGGCTCTACTTTTACTTTTGAAAAGTCGATTTTTTCTGTCGTAAGTTTGTCGTAAGTTTCGTAAGTTTCTTTTGACGAATCGTTATTTTCTGCCTTTTCTAAGCCTATTGGCTTCATTGTTGGGAATAATAGTACGTCTCTTATTGAGTGTTGGCCGGTTAGGATCATGATTAGCCTATCTACACCTATACCTAGTCCACCTGTTGGAGGAAGTCCTACTTCTAGGGCATTTACAAAGTCATAGTCCATCATCTGAGCTTCATCATCGCCTGCTTCTCTTTTTCTTACTTGATCTTCAAATCTTTCTCTTTGATCTTCTGCATCGTTTAATTCTGAGAAGGCGTTTCCGATTTCTGCTCCTGAAATGAAGGCTTCAAACCTGTATGTGAGTGACCTATCGTCATTTTTTCTCTTTGCAAGTGGTGAGATTTCTACTGGATAATCAGTGATGAAGGTTGGTTGGATAAGCTTATCTTCAACAAATTCATCAAAGAATTCCGCAATGATTTCTCCCCTTGTTTCCTTAACTTCTACACCTTTTTCTTTGGCAATTGCTATTGCTTCTTCGTCTGTCTTAATTTCATTAAAGTCTACACCAGAGTGTTCTTTTACAGCATCTATCATAGAAATTCTCTTCCATGGAGCCTTTAATTCTATTTCATTGCCGTCAAATTCAACTAGAGTTGTACCCTTGACTTTTTTTGCAATGAATTCTACCATGCCTTCGGTAATTTCCATCATATCTTCGTAATCACCATAGGCCTGATAAAGTTCCATTGCGGTGTATTCTGGGTTGTGAGTTGCATCCATCCCTTCGTTTCTAAACATCCTACCAATTTCATATACCCTATCAAATCCACCTACGATTAGTCTTTTTAAGTAGAGTTCGTTGGCTATTCTTAGGTACATGTCAATATCTAGGGTATTGTGGTGGGTTATAAAAGGACGAGCTGTAGCTCCACCTGCTATTGTATTTAGGATTGGAGTTTCAACTTCAAGAAAGCCCCTATTGTCTAGGTATTCCCTAATTGCAGATATGATTTTTGATCTTTGAACAAATACGTCTTTTACTTCTGGATTTACAATTAGGTCTATATATCTTTGTCTATATCTAAGGTCAGGGTCTTTTAGCCCGTGCCATTTTTCTGGTAGGATTTGTAGAGACTTTGTAAGTAGGTCAGATTTTTGAACCTCGATTGAGATTTCTCCTTGATTTGTCCTAAATACCCTACCTTCAACTCCTACGATATCGCCAATATCGTATTTTTTGATATATTTAAAATCATCGCCGATAACATTTTTACGGTTTACCACTTGGATTCTTCCAGACTCGTCTTGGACATCCATAAAGCTCATGTTGCCGTGGCCTCTTTTGGCAAGGATTCTTCCTGCTACCCTAACTGTTTTGTCTTCGTAAGAGTCAAAATTATCCTTAATTTCCTTAGAGTTTGTTCTATCTTTAAAGTTTACTATATGATGAGGGTCTTTTCCCTCTTGTTTAAGCTCGTGAAGTTTATCCCTTCTGACCTTAAGCATTTCATTTAAATCTTGTGTGTTATCAGCCATTTTCTCTCCTTATTTAATATTCTTAATTACAAAGTACATCTTGCCATTTGGTGTTTCTACTTCTACTCTATCATCCACCTTGTGGCCAATAATTGCTTCTCCTACTGGAGACTCATTAGAAATATACCCTTCAAGTGGGTTAGATTCAGCAGTTCCTACAAGTTTGTATTCAACTTCTTCTTCAAATTCTTCATCATATAAGGTAACTGTATTACCAACTCCTACTGTATCAGAATTTTCATTAACTTCGATAGTCTTAGCATTTCTGATCATGTCTTCGATTTTCATGATTCTAGATTCCACTTCACCTTGTTCATTTTTCGCTTCGTCATAGTCAGCGTTTTCTGAAAGGTCACCAAAGCTTCTTGCTATCTTGATTTTCTCTGCTATTTCTGGACGCTTTTTAGTTTTTAAATATTCTAGTTCGTCCTCTAGTTTTTCTAGTTTTTCCTTAGTTAATATTACTTCTTTTTTCTCTGTCATTATAATCACCTAATACTTCTTTATATTCATCTAGTAAGTCAAAAATTTCCTTACTTGTAGATATCTTATTAACTCTGTCCCTATATTCGCTTGACATGTAAAGACCCTTTATATACCAACCAACGTGCTTGCGCATTTGATTTATGACTAGTCTTTCATCCTTGAATCTAAGGGCTAGTTCGTAGTGTTCTTTGATTTGATTTATTATATCATCAAAGGATACTTTTTTATAGGATCCTTTTTCTAGGTATTCTTTGATATATCTAAAAATGAATGGATTTCCCATTGCACCTCTAGCTATCATAGCCCCATCGGCTCCAGTTTGATTTATTACTTCTATAAAATCTTCCGGAGTAAATATATCTCCGTTAGCTATTACTGGTATATTCACGCTTTCTTTTAATTTTTTAATGGCATTCCAATCAGAATGGCCAGAATACATTGCTTTTCTAGTCCTTGCGTGAAGGATTATATAATCTGCACCAGCTTCTTCCATGGCCTTACCATTTTCTAAATAATTAATAGAATCATCATCAACTCCAAGTCTGTATTTTATATTTACTAGCTTGTTAGTTGATTCTTTTAAGGCTTTAGTTATCTTATATACCTTATTTGGATCTTTTAAAAGGGCCGACCCTTCACCGTTGTTAAATATCTTTGGTGCAGGACACCCCATATTAAAGGAAATCTCTTTGATATTATTGAGGGGATTGATTTTTTCCTCAACAACTTTCTTAATCTTATCTACATCTGAACCAAAAATTTGGATATTGGCATTTTTTTCCATATCAGATATAAACATAATATCTTCTGTAGCCCTATTATCATAAACTAAGGCATTTACAGATACCATTTCTGTGAAGGTTTTATCACATCCATTTTTCTCACAAATTATCCTAAAGGCCGTATCTGTCACTCCTGCAAGGGGTGCTAGCATGATAGATTTATCTTGAGTGATTTCTCTCATATATTATCCTAAGGCCTTCAAGCATGAGATCAGGCTCTATGGTATTTATATACTCGCTAGATTGTGATATTAGTTCCGAAAAGCCACCAGTTGCAATTACATTTATGTCGCTTTTTTTAACCCCAAGTCTTTTTACCATCTCATCTTCAATTGTATCGATTAGTTTATCAATCATCCCAATATAACCTATTACAATCCCAGAATTGATAGCATCCGATGTTGATTCTGCTATAGCAGTACTAGGTTGTTTTAGCTCTATCTTAGGAAGTTTTGCAGTTTTTCCGAAAAGTCCATCTTGGGCTATTCTAATACCTGGAGCTATAGAACCTCCTAAGTACCTACCGTCAGCTGTAATAACATCAAGGGTAATAGCTGTGCCCATGTCTACTACAACACAAGGCCCGCCATATTTTTCGTAGGCTGCCACTGCATCTACTATCCTATCAGCTCCAACTTCACTTGGATTTTCGTATTCTATTGTAATACCTCTATAGGTATCATGTTCTACTACCGCTGCTTCCTTATCAAAAAGCTTCCTATTTGCAGATTGCCAGTTGTATAAGACATCTGGCACTACGCATGAGATTATTGTGTCTTTTATATTTTTGATATCTATCTCATGGATAAGAAACATATTAAATAAAGTAGCAACCAATTGATCGCTGGTGCTTTTCAAGTCAGTTGCCACTCTAAATCTAGCCTTTAAATTTTCTTTATCGTAAATACCAATTACGGTATTTGTATTTCCAATATCTATAACCAGTAACATATCTTCTTCCTTTGTATAATTTAACTCTTATATGATACGGTTAAATGGAGTATTTTTCAAGCTTATTTGCCTAGTTTATACTTTCTTATAAGGCCATTTATCTCATCTATGTCTTCTTTTTTGACCTTAACGCTTTCACGATTTGTGTTTCCGTCTTTTTTTATTGCCATTACAAGTTCGCCCCTATTTGTATCAAAGCCCCATTTTTTGAGGTCTTTGAAACTTACGAAACCTGTGTTTGTAAGCATACCATTTTCTGCTATATAAAGCTTAGCCATAGTAAAAACCATAAATACAACGGCAAGTACTAACATTACAACTGCAGTAATCATAGAATAAATATCATTTACCCTATAGCCGTTTACAAAATTAATGCCACCAACTACAATAAGGATTGAAAATAAAATCATTTCCATAGATGAAATTGGCTTTTTGAAAGCCTTGGCATCTTCGCCGAGCATTTTCTTATCCTTAATTTGTTTAAATAGTCTATAGATGAAGAAAATAGTAATCGCTCCATATAAGACTAAAATTATCCTATCAAAACTTTGCATTTTTACCTCCTTGTTATTTGCAAAAGAAAATAGGTGCTAAGACCTATTTCATCTGATCAATATCTTCATAAAGTGATCTTTTCAAAATACCTATATAAGGCAGATTCCTATAAAGTTGGTCATAGTCAAGGCCGAAACCTACAACAAATTCATTTGGTATCTTAAATCCAGTAAAGTCTGGCTTTATATCAACTTCACGTCTTTCTGGCTTATCTAGTAGGGTTATAATTTTAAGATCCTTTGGTTCTCTTCTTAGAAGAGTTTCCTTGATTTTCTTAAGTGTAAAGCCTGTATCAATTATATCCTCAACAATCAAAACTTCCCTGTCTTTTATATCTATATCAAGGTCCATGAGGATTTTTACATTACCAGATGAATAAGTATTGTCTTCATAAGAAGAAACTGACATAAACTCCATTTTAGTTTCGATATTTAAGTGTTTGGCAAGTTCTGCCATAAACATAACTGATCCTTTTAGGATACAAATTAAAATCAACTCATCCTTATCTGCATAGTGTTCATTAAGGGTTTTAGCCAATTGCTTAATCTTAAGGCTAAGACTTTCTTCATCAATTAAGATTTTTTCAATTATCTCATCTTTTTTTATTTTCATCACAAACCTCAATTTTTAGAATTCTCTTAGTACTTTCTGTGACCTTAAAGTTATCACTTATCCTAAGACCTATAAGCCAGATAATCTTATCATTTGATATAATAAGGGGAATATCATCTCTTTTTTCCCTATCAACTTTTTGGTCAATAAAAAAATCCTTAAGCTTTTTTTCACTCTTATGTCCAAGAGGGGTGAACCTGTCACCATTCTTTCTTGTACGCACCTTTAGAGGGAATTTAAGCTTATCATAGTCAAAATATCCTATATTTCTAGATTTTTCGTACTTGTTACTATTAATTATACTTGTTTTTATATATAATCCATCAAAATTAATAAGGTCAAGATCTTTCAAATAAAGCTCATCGTTAAATTTGCCCTTAGTTTTCTCCATTTCAAGGATATATGAATCATATGATTTTCTAAGTCTAAGCCTATCTTTGATGATTTTTTTGCCATTATCAAGGTCTCTTATAGTTAGATACTCATCTATATTTTCTTTAGAAATATCTTTAATTTCACCATTTAGGGTCTCAATAGCTTTTCTAATAATCCTTCTTAAAATTGCGGAATCTGTTTTATCAAATTTTGCCTTATCGAAGGTAATCCTATCTTTTTTTATCTCTGCAAGATCGGTAAACTTATCATCGATTACTTCATCCAAAATTTCTAAATCATCTTTTGCAAGTTCTGAAAGATTGTAGATTTGATCAATTACCCTAGGATTTATATCTTCAAGTTTTGGAATTATATCAAGTCTAATTTTATTTCTAGTATAATCATTTTCAAAATTTGTATGATCTATAGCGTAAGCTATGTTTTTTGAATCTAGGAAGGCCAGAATTTCTGATTTTTTTATATCTAAGATGGGCCTAATTATATTTCCACTTTTGTAATCCATTGCCCTTAGCCCATCTAGACCTGTGCCCCTGATAATCCTCATTAGGACTGTCTCTGCCTGGTCATCCTTGTTGTGGGCTACCGCAATTTTAGAATTTTTATATTCTTTAGCAAGCTCATTAAAAAACTCATAACGCAGACGCCTACCTGCATCTTCTGACGATATCTTATGCTCCCTTGCATAGTCATCCATTGACCTTGCCCTTGTGAAGAATTTAAGATTTAGTTCTTCTGCGGTTTTTCTAACAAGGTTTTCATCATTTCTTGCTTCTTTTCTATGAAGGTGGTTTAGATGGGCCAGGATTATTTCAAAATCAATTTGAGATTTCAAAGAATTTAGTATATAGATCATAAACTGACTATCTGGTCCACCGCTTGCTCCAACTATAATGGTGTCAGCTTTTTTTATTAGCTTATGCTTTTCTATAGACCTTAGAATCCTATCTTCCATCTGCATTTTCTGTCGTTTTTTCTCCGTTAGGGCTAGTAGCTTCGTGGCTTTGGCCATTAGCTTGGCCTTCTTGATTTTCTTGCTTTTCTACATTTGCTGGATTTTCTTCACTAGCTTTTAGATTATCTTCCTTGTCTATGTTTTCGACTGGCTTTACTACAGAATTTTCTTCGCTACCTTCCTCACCCTTTTTGACCATGCCTAGTCTTTCCTTGGCTACTTTTTCCTTAAACTCATCAGTGTTTCGCATTTCATAGTCTTCTTTAAGGTCTTCTATCTCATTTTTGACATCATCAAGCTTTTTCTGACTTGAGATAATATCCTTATTCATATCTGCGTGTTCCTTATTCATAGAAGAATTCAAATAGGCAAAGCCCAGACTTGAAACGACTAAAAGAGATCCAGCTGCCATTAGGAATTTTTTATTTTTTGCACCTCTTTTTGAAAGGTAGGTATCTTTCCTTGCCTTTCGTCTATTATTAGCCATCTATAACCTCATACATTTCTTCTGCCGTACTTTTTTTAGCACCCTCTATTAGGTCTAGGACCCTTACTTTGAGTACTGATTTACCAAATGTTATCTCAATTATATCGCCCTTGGTAACTTCACTGCCAGCCTTGGCAACTTTGTCATTTATTTTGACACGTTCATTTTCGCATGCTTCCTTGGCGACTTGTCTTCTCTTAATAATTCTTGAATTTTTTAAAAATTTATCTACTCTCATATCATAACTTTACTTTTATAGACCATGTTATGCAATTTAGGCAATTTACTCTATTATTAGTATAATAGAAGTATGAAATACATATTCCATATCGACTGTGATGCCTTTTATGCATCCTGTGAAGAACTTAGAAATCCAAAATTAAAGACAAGGCCAATGGCTGTAGGAGGCCTTAGTAACAAATCTATAATTACAACTGCAAATTACCAGGCGAGAAAATTTGGTATCCATTCAGCCATGCCTGTTTTTATTGCAAAAGACCTGTGTCCAAACCTTATTTTGGTAAAGGTTGACCATCCCTATTATAGGGAAAAATCTAGGGAAGTTTTCGATTTGATAAAACTACATGCCAATCTTTTTGAGCAAGTTTCCATAGATGAGGCCTATATCGAAATAGATATCGAAAATCCAAGCTTATTTGCAAAAAACCTACAAAAACAAATCCTTGATCAAACTGGGATTCCTATCTCAATCGGTATTTCCTACAACAAATTTTTGGCAAAACTTGCAAGCGACTGGGATAAGCCTTTTGGCATTAAGTATATAGACAAAAAAGAAGCAAAGAGGATTTTACCAAATCTTGATGTAGGAAAGGTTCATGGGATTGGAAAAAGAGCAACAGCAAAGCTTAATAATATTGGTATCTATAAGGTTTCTGACCTACTAAGACTTGATAGGTATTTTTTAGAGGAGCTTTTTGGAAAAAGTGGGGATTACATCTATGATGTGATTAGAGGTGTTGATAATAGACCAATAAATCCACTTAGGGACAGGAAGTCTATTGGCAAAGAACGCACCTTTAGTCAAAATACAAATGATAAAAAAATACTCAAAGATTATCTAAGAAACATAGCAAATCTTATAGAAATTGAAATGATTAAAAAAGATATCAGGGCCAAGACTGTTTCCATAAAATTAAAGGATGAAAATTTCAAAAATCAAACTAGGTCTATTACTCTACAAGAGCCAATTTTTAAGGCGACAGATATCTACGAAGAAGCTTGTATCCTCCTGGATGAGGCTTTTGAGGGAGAATATATTAGGCTAATTGGGATCTCTCTTTCAAACCTACATGATATGAATATTGACCAACTAACTTTTCTATAGGCAAATAAAAACACAGAAACGATTTAAAATCGAGTCTGTGTTTTTATTTTTGTAAATTATTTTTCGTCAGCAAGTATAGATTCTTGTTTGCCATCTACATCGGCTTCTTCAGCAGAATCTACTTCTTCACCCTTAAAGGCTGCCCTTACTTTTTTATCTATCTCTGCTGCAAGGTCACCATTTTCTTCAAGCATGACCTTTACATTTTCCCTACCCTGGCCGAGTTTTTCTTCTCCGTATGAGTACCATGATCCGGCCTTATCTATTATTTCTAAGTCGACAGCTGTATCTAGGAGAACTCCGGATTTTGAAATGCCCTTACCATACATGATATCAAATTCGACTATCTTAAATGGTGGGGCAACTTTATTTTTTACAATCTTAACCCTGGTCCTTGATCCAATAGAGTTGTCTCCTTCTGCTATTGTCTTTATTCTTCTGATGTCAAGTCTGACTGAAGAGTAGAATTTAAGGGCACGACCACCTGTAGTTGTCTCAGGACTACCAAACATAACCCCGATTTTTTCCCTTAATTGGTTGATAAAGATAACTGTGGTGTTTGATTTTGAAATAATACCAGTAAGTCTTCTAAGAGCCTG
>CAMEGY010000029.1 GCA_945916625.1 uncultured Anaerococcus sp. | reverse complement strand
GGGAACTGGCTAGTAACAGATTTTATATAATTGATTGCAGTTTCTCCTGTCGAATCACTTATGATTACTACTGTCATAACATCATCCATGGATATCTCCTATCTTACTATTTCAGCTATATCAAATATTTTTTCCATTCTTTCCTTTAGTGAATTTAGCATTGCTAGCCTATTGTTTTTGACCTCATCATCTTCTACATTTATCATTGTATTATCTAGGCAATCATTTCCTATGGAGCTTGTAGCTTGGATGCTTTCTGGTTCTTTTTTGTAGCCTGCTGAGTTTGCAAGTCCTACTTCTTCAAGATTTATAACTTCTTTGTAGAAGTCTCTTTCTAGGTCTGTTTCTAGTAGGTCTTCTCTGATTTCTTTAGCTTCTGTGTCTTTGGCTAGGTTGTTTACCCTAATTAGATAAGAAAGTGAATCGTCATTTTCTTCTATGAATTCACTAATTGCCTTTACTTTTTCACTCATTTTTAGAATATTTGTGAAATCTGTGTTTATTACTGAGTTTACTATATCATACCTGTAGCCGTCGTCTAATAGTTTATTTTTTAGCCTGTCTTTGATGAAGGATAGGCACTCTTCAACTGTTTTGTCATAGTCAAAAGCTAGGGCATTTTTTTCTGTATATACTAGTAGGGCTTCAGATATCAACTTTTTGAGGTCTACGTCTATGCTATTTTCAAGGATAATATTGATTATTCCAAGGGCTGCTCTTCTTAGGCCGAATGGATCACGGCTGCCTGTTACATAATTTTCTATAGCATAAAGACCTACAATTGAGTCCATCTTATCAGCAATTGATAGTAGGATTCCTACCATTGATTTAGGTGTTTCTGAATTTTGGTTTTTTGGTAGGTATTGTTCTTTTATTGCTGTGGCTACTCTTTGCTTTTCGCCAGAGTTTAGGGCGTAGATATAGCCCATTGTGCCTTGAAGCTCGGTGAATTCTACTACCATCTTTGTAACCAAGTCTGCCTTTGCTAGGTGGGCTGCTCTAATAGCGTCTTCCCTTATGTCATCAGCAAGGTTTAACTCTTCTTGGTATCTTTGACAAAGCTCTACTAGTCTTTGTCTCTTCTGGTCCATATTGCCAAGACCTTCGAAGAATACTAGGTTTTCTAGGTCAGATACGTAGTCTTCTAGCTTCTTTTCTGTGTCGATATTGTAGAAGAACTTAGCATCTTCAAGCCTTGCTACAAGAACTTTTTTGTTTCCTTCTATTACGTTTTGGCTTTCATAGTCGTCACCGTTTCTTACTAGACAAAAATATGGAAGGAGTTTTTCCTTATCATCTAAGATTGGGAAGTATCTTTGGTGGTCTTTCATTGGGGTTGTGATGACTTCTCTAGGTAGTTGTAAGTATTCGTTGTCAATCTCTCCTACTAGGACTGTTGGATATTCGACAATATTTACAACTTCATCTAAGAGTTTTTCATCCTTCATGTACTGGCCACCAACTTGATTTGCTAGGGAATTTAGGCCTTTAAGGATTATATCTCTCCTATCCTTGCCCCTTAGGATTACATAGTTTTCCTTTAGTTTTTCTTCGTAGTCAGATATTTTTTCTATTACAATCTTATCTGATCCGAGGCTTCTGTGACCCTTTGTAATATTACCTACAGCTATGCCTTCTGCGTCAAAGTCTAGGATTTTATCATCAAGTAGGGATACAAACCATCTGATTGGTCTTGCCCATCTAATTGACTTACCACCCCATCTCATAGATCTTGGGAAGGAGATTGATTTGACTATTTCATAGACATTTTCTCTTAGGACTTCTTCTAAGGATTTGCTTTCTTCCTTTTTTTCTACAAATATATAGTCTTCGCCTTTTTGTTCCTTTATAATTACATCGTCAAGGCTTGCTTTTTGCCCCTTTAGGAAGCCTTCTAGGGCTTTTGTAGGGTTCTTATCATCATCAAAGGCGATTTTTACGCTTGGTCCCCTTACTGTGATAGTCTCTGCTTGGTCATTTTCTACTACATTATTAAGTAGGACCATAAATCTTCTTGGTGTAGATTCTATTTCGATTTCATCATAGGATAGTTTATTTTCTTCTAGGAGATTTTTAAACTTGTCCCTCAATTGAATTTTTGTATTTTTGACATAATCTGAAGGTATTTCTTCTACTCCAATTTCTAATAGGTAATTATGCATGTTCTTCCTTTCTTAAGAGTGGAAAGCCTAGTTCTTCTCTTTTCTCGATGTATTTTTCTGCCACTAGGCTTGATATATCCCTAACTCTTTTGATGTAGTGATTTCTTTCTGATACAGATATAGCTCCCTTGGCATCTAGGGTATTAAAGGCGTGGCTTGTCTTAAGTACGTTATCATAGGCTGGATAAACTAAGCCAAGTTCTATTAATCTTGCCGCTTCTTTTTCGTAGATGTTAAATAAGGTTTCTAGGGTCTCATTGTCTGCATCTTCGAATGAATATTTTGAGTTTTCATACTCAGCAATTTTAAAGACATCACCGTAGGTTAGATTTTCTGACCATTTTATGTCATAAACATTGTCTACGTCTTGAAGGTACATACAAATTCTTTCAAGACCTATGGTTATCTCCCCACTTTCTAGGGCACAGTTGATGCCACCTACTTGTTGGAAATAGGTAAATTGTGTGATTTCCATCCCATCAAGCCATACTTCCCATCCAAGTCCCCAAGCTCCAAGTGTAGGAGACTCCCAATTGTCTTCTACAAATCTTATGTCGTGTTTTTTAGGATCTATGCCTATAGCTTCTAGGCAGTTTAGGTATAAGTCCTGGATGTTAGAAGGAGTTGGTTTTAGGAGGATTTGCATTTGGTGGTGTTGGTAAAGTCTGTTTGGATTTTCGCCATACCTACCGTCTGCTGGCCTTCTTGATGGCTCAACGTAGCAAACTTTCCATGGTTCAGGACCAAGGGCCCTTAAAAATGTGTGAGGATTCATTGTTCCTGCACCCTTTTCTATGTCGTATGGAATCATAACAGAGCATCCCTGTTCTTTCCAATACTCCTCTAATTTTAGTATCAAATCTTCAAAATACATTTGCATTCCTTTCGAGTGCCTTTTTTACCCATGCTAATGATGGGTAAATCCCCATGTCTAGGTTTTTAAGGCAATAATCAATTATTATTTTTCCAATTTTTTGGTAATTGGAAACCTTCTTTATTAGCTCAAGCTCGCTTGTTTTAGTATATAAGAGCTTGTTAAAATAGACTAATTCATCATAGGTTAGAAGTACTTTATCCCTAACCATGTCCTTGCACCCATCGCAAATAGCTGATGATTCATTTGCTGAAAAATATAGGTACTTTCCTCTTATATTTTTACCGCAAATACCACAAGTTTTAAAGTTTGGTTTAAAACCTGAGAAAGAAATATACTTAAGGAGAAATCCCAAAAATATATTTATATGGTTAGATTCAGCATTTTCAAAGGCCTCAAAACTATTTTTAAGTAGGGTAAAGACCGTTTCTATCTGAATCTGATCTATAGTCCTAAGGAGGAGATCAGAGATTGCAGATTTGTATAATATTATATCAAAATTCTTATTTGATTTGTAGTAGGGATTTAAAACCAGGCCTTCCCTAAGCCCATAAAAATCTTTACCCGACCTAAAAAGTGTGAATGAGGCAAGGATAAACCTATTTGTAAGGCTTAAGTTTTTGGAGTTTTGCTTAAGGACTGACTGGCAATTTATAGAAATTTTGCCAAGGTCTTTTGTAAATACTTCGATTATCTTAGATGATTCTTTGTACTTAAATTCTCTAAGAACAATCCCTTCAATGTCTTTAAGGTCTGCGGTAGCCAAACCTATCCACCAACTTATCTTTCTTTCGCCAATCTTTTTCGACCTTGACCCAAAGTTGTAAGTTGACCCTAGAATCTAGGAAAGGCTCGATTTCAGATCTGGCATCAATTCCAATCTGCTTTATCATTTGACCATTTTTGCCGATTACAATTTGCTTGTGGGAATTTTTTTCAACTATAATTGTAGCCCTAATATCGATTAGGTCCTTATCTTCCCTTTCTTTAAAATCGTCAATCCTAACAGCTAGTCCGTGGGGAACTTCTTCTGATAAAAGCCTTAGGGCCTTTTCCCTGATTATCTCAGATACAACAAATCTCTCGGTCTTATCTGTAATCATGTCCCTGTCATAGTAGGCTGGTCCTTCGTCTAGGTAGGATTTTACCTTTTTAATATAAGTATTAATATTTTGATCATCCAGGGCAGAAACTGGAACTATATCATTAAAAAGACCTAGGTCTTGGTAGTTTTCGCTAATTTCTTCGATTTCATCTATACTAAGTAGGTCAATCTTATTTATCAAAAGGATAATCGGAACCCTAACCTTCCTAAGCTCATCGATTATCATCTGGTCAAGATTCCCTATTTCTTTTGACTCATCAACCACAAAGGTCACAAGGTCAGACTCATTTAGACTATCCTTAGAAAAGCTTAGAAGCCTTTCTTGGAGGACGTTTCTTGGTCTTTGGATACCAGGTGTATCTATAAAAATTATCTGGCTGTCTTCGTCATTGTATATTATATTTATCTTATCTCTGGTAGTTTGGGGCTTGTTTGATATTATGGAGATTTTCTCTTGGAGAATCTTTTCCATTAGTGTTGATTTTCCAACATTAGCCCTGCCTACTACAGATACAAATCCTGATTTCATTATTCTAAGTCCTTTTTGCTAAAACTATATGGTAACAGGTCATCTATGGTGTAAGTTTTGTAGTTTTCAACATCTTTGGCTACAATTATCTTTGTATCAGAATCTGCAAACTCTCTTATAAATTGCCTACAAACTCCACAAGGATAGGTGTATTCGCTATCGCCAGTTACAACTATGTAGGCAAAATCTCTTTCTCCATCAGTAATGGCTGTAGAAAGGGCATTTCTTTCAGCACATAGGGTTGGAGAATAAGCGGCATTTTCGATATTTACTCCTTTATAAATCTTGCCTGTCTTTGTCTTAACTACGCAGCCTACGTTAAAATTTGAATATGGTGTATAGGCCTTGTTTTTAATTTCTAAAGCTTCTTTTATTAATTTTTTTATATCTGTCATGAAAATATCCCGAATATAGCCATGGCCATGGATGTACCAAGGATGGCTCCTCTTATTATTTCTTTTGTCGAATGAATATCTGCTTCATAGCGGCTTTCTGCAACTATAAGGGCAAGGCCAACTAGGACTAGCCTTACAAGTGGCTCTCCCACAAGAAGGACGCCTATGGTTGATAGGCAAAAAGCAACTGATGTATGTCCTGATACAAAGCCGCCCTTAAAGGCTGTGCCGTGGCCTTCGTAAAATACTCCCTTAAGGAAAATCGTAAGGATTATTACAAGGGAAATTGTAATTAGGGCCAGATGTGATGGACGCCTTGCAATCTTAAGGATTACTGAATCATAAAAGTTCAAAAATTTATCAAAAAATATTAAGTAACCAATAAAACCCGCATTTAGAGCTGCTATAAAGGTTGCAGCTGCAGATACGTCCTTGCCGGCCTTGGCTAGCTTAGAGTATTTTCCCCCACTTGCAAGATCTACAATCTCTTCCATGGCCGTATTTAGCAATTCAAGTGAAATTACAAAGGCTATAGCAAAGACCAAAAACATCATCTCCACCCTAGATAGGTTGAAGAACAAGGAGGCAACTAGGACTAAGATTGAAGCAAGGATATGAAATTTCATATTCTTTTCGTGGTTAATTGCATATACTAAGCCTTCATAAGCATAGTCAAAGCCCTTTAGAAACTTTTGCCCATGGCTTAAGTCTAAAGGTTCATAGTCTTCGCCTTCGTCGTTTTTCAGTTCTTCAAGGATTTCCTTTTTTAAATTTTCTTTAAGGTCATCGTAGTTTTTATCCATTAATCTATTTAAAAACTCCTAGGTTTTTCATTATTTCTTTTTCTTTTGCTCTCATTTCCCTTTTGTCAGTTTCTTCTATATGGTCATATCCTAAAAGATGGAGGGTTGAGTGGCAAATTAGATACATCATTTCCCTTTCCAGACAGTGGCCGAAGTCCTCTGCCTGGTCTTTTGCCACATCTAAGCAAATTACAATATCACCAAGAAGTAAGATAGGATTTCCTTCTTGATCAAAGCCTTCTTCATCCATTGGGAAAGATAGGACGTCGGTTGGCCTATCTACATCCCTATAGTCCCTATTTAGGATGTGAATTTCATCCCTATCTACAAATGATAAGGAGACTTCCACATTTTCTACTATTTTTTCAACCTTTAGGACTTCCCTTATGGTTTTTTCGGCTCTTGTTGTGATTAGATCAAGGTCTAAATCCTCATTTGTATTATTTGATATCAGAAGATTCATCTAATCTCCTTTTTCTTTCTTCTTCTCTTTTTTTATCATCTTTTTCGTAGGCGTCAATAATTCTTTGTACAAGTGGATGGCGGACTACGTCTATGGATGTGAAGTTCATAAACTCAATCCCCTTAACTCCTTCTAGGATGCTAAAGGCTGAGACAAGACCTGATTTTCTGCCACGTGGCAGGTCAACTTGGGTTTTATCTCCGGTTATTATAGCCTTTGATCCATAGCCAAGGCGGGTTAAAAACATCTTCATTTGTTCGTAAGTTGTAT
The DNA here is from genome assembly GCA_945916625.1 of uncultured Anaerococcus sp. Next base: position 2,453 of record CAMEGY010000029.1, on the reverse strand, counting down.
TTTGTGCCTCATCTAAGATTACAAATGAATTATCAAGTGTTCTTCCCCTCATATAGGCAAGGGGTGCGACTTCTATAATGCCTTTTTCAACTAGGGCCTGATAGGTTTCAAAGCCCATGATTTCGAAAAGTGCATCATAAAGCGGTCTTAGGTATGGGTCTACCTTATCTTGCAAATCTCCAGGCAAAAATCCTAGGTTCTCGCCTGCTTCTACAGCTGGACGGGTAAGGATAATCCTGTTTACTTCATTATTTTTAAAAGCTCTCACTGCCATTGCTACAGCTAGATAGGTCTTTCCTGTACCTGCAGGTCCTATTCCAAAAACCACATCATTTGATGAAATTTTTTCGATATAGGCCTTTTGTCCCAGGGTTTTTGCTTTGATTGGCTTACCTGCTGCTGTTGTAACAATAACTTCGTCAAGGAGGGCCTTTACCACATCCTTGTTTTCTCTTTCTAGCATGTCTGCATCATACTTTAGTCTTTGGAAATCAAGTCTGTCATTTCTTTTTATCTCGTCTAAAAGTTGGATTATAAGTTTTTGGGAAAGAGCCACATTAGCTTCTTCCCCATCAATTTCTAGTCTATTGTCTTTTAGTCTTATCTTTACACCAAACCTGTCTTCAATGTATTTTCTATTTGAATCGAAGCTGCCAAACAGGGTTGCTACCCTGCTTGGATCTTCTATTTCTAAAAATTCTTTGATATTATTCTCCTAGCGTCTTTTAGAAACTGGCGGACCTAAGATTTCTGCCATGATTATGGCATCTTTTAGGCGTTGTCTATTTTTTTCTTTGGCCAGTTCTTCTCTTATCTTATCAGTTTTCTTCTTAACTTGGGCTTCTTTAAATCTCTTTCGAGCCTTGGTGTCGCCTTCTGGCTTCTTCTCTGAAGCCTTTTTAAACTTCTCAGCATGCTTATTTCTAAGTTCAGCCTTAAGTTTTCTTTGGGCTTCTAAGTCTCTTTTCTCAGACTCTTCAAAGTCTATTTCGCCGAAGTTTCTATCCATATTTTCTACCAAATCATTTAGGTAGCCAATTATGGAAGTGGATTTCTTCTTAGTCTTCTTTGTTCTAATAGGATTTAATTCAATTGATGCTTTGGTAGATTTCTTTATTTCATTTTCTTTTTCGATTTCTTCTGCTAGATTATCAAGAAAGGAAAGGAAAGAATTCTTTTTATTATTACTGAACATCTAAGTCAGCCTCATCATTTGAGATAGACTGGCGCATCTTTGTGTCAGCTTTGACATTTTGGATATTGTAATAATCCATTACACCCAGATTGCCAGCTTTGAAAGCTTCTGCAATTGCAAGTGGGATTTCACTTTCTGCTTCCACAACCTTGGCCCTATTTTCTTGCTCAAGGGCGATAGCTTGGGCACGTCTTTCTTCGGCCTTAGCTTGGGCGATATTTTTGTCAGCTTCTGCTTGGTCTCTTTGTAGCTCAGCTCCCACGTTTCTACCTACGTCTACGTCAGCGATGTCAATTGAGAGGATTTCAAAGGCTGTACCTGAGTCAAGCCCTTTATTTAATACTGTTTGTGAAATGTTGTCAGGGTTTTCTAGAACTTCTGCGTGAGTTTCTGAAGAACCTACTGTAGTTACGATACCTTCTCCGACTCTTGCTATGATGGTTTCTTCACCAGCACCACCGACAAGTCTTTCGATGTTGGCTCTTACTGTTACCTTTGCGATTACCTTTACTTCTATACCGTTTTTGGCAACTGCAGCTATAACTGGTGTATTAATCACCTTTGGTGTTACAGATACTTGGACAGCTTCAAAAACGTTACGGCCTGCAAGGTCGATTGCTGCTGCTTGTTCGAAAGAAAGGTCAATATTTGCTCTTTCTGCTGCGATAAGTGCATCAACTACTTGGTTGATATTACCACCTGCAAGATAGTGGCTTTCTAGGTCATTTGATTCGATATGGATACCTGCTTGGTGGGATTTTATCATGGCATTTACGATTTTAGATGGAGATAATCTCCTAAATCTCATTGCTACAAGGCTTGCCATTGATATTTTAAGGCCTGAAAATCTTGCTGTGATCCAAAGACCAACTGGTACCATTGTAAAAAATACTATGACTAATACTAAAATTAGTCCCATAATTATAAATTCCATTACATCTCCTTTACTATAATGTGGCCATCTTTGACATCTATAACAGAAACTACCCTCTCTTTTTCGATAAATTCTGCCCTGGCCATTGCGTCATAAATTTCTCCGTCAACTTCTATCCTGCCTGTCGGTCTAAGTATGGTTTTTGTTGTACCAATACTACCTATGAGTGAGTTTTTATCCATTTTTGGGTAGGTAGTAGTTTTTGCCCTATGGTTTGAATCTAGTATATAAGAATCAAACAAATTTGCTCTAAAGCCGAGTTTTACAAATACTGTCATAGTCAAGACTACAGCAAGGCCTGTGGCAATTATTACAAATATTCCT
>CAMEGY010000028.1 GCA_945916625.1 uncultured Anaerococcus sp. | reverse complement strand
CGTAGCCATAAAATGATTCCGAACCCCATCCAGCTTCAGATTCTATTAATGAACCCTGATAAATCGACTCTAGGCTTTCTATTGCAAAATCAGCGAGCTTTTCGTCATTAAATACTGGCTCTGCTACTATTTTGAAATAATCTGCAAAACGAACCTCACATCCGTGGGCCTTGGCCGTAAATTCTGCCACCTTTCTTATAACCTCTAGTGCTTCTCTTGCCACATCTGTATCGTAAAACCTCAAGGTCGCTTTTATAGTTGCCTTATCTGGTATCACATTTGGTGAAGAACCTCCGTTTATAGCTCCAATTCCTAGTGTGATTGGTTTTTCTACATCAAGCCTATTATTCCAAGCAGAGTTTAGGCCGGTTACAATATGAGCTGCTGCAATTAGTGGATTTACCAATTTGTCAGGCCTTGATCCGTGGCCGCCCTTTCCTATAACATCACACTCAATTCCCACACAACCAGCATGAGAAGGGCCTTTTCTAATCTTAAACTTGCCAACATCGAGAGCCGAGCTTTGATGGTTGCCGTAGACTGCATCAAGTTTTTTATCCCTAAGATGTTCTACCATGGCGTGGATACCTGCTCCGGTTTCTTCGGCTGATTCAAAGATAAAATATATTTTGCCGCTAAGGTCATCTCTAAAGTCTTTTAAAATCTTTGCCGAAAAAATCCCAATTGTCATATGGCTATCGTGACCACAAGCGTGGGATACGCCAGGATTTTTTGAAACCACTACCTTCTCGCTTTTGAGATTACAAGTATTTTCCGCTATAGCTAGGGCATCCATATCAGCTCTAATACCCAAAATCTTGCCAGGCTTTCCTGTATCTAAAAGAGCCGTAAAGCCGGTAGTATCAGGGATATCTTCTACTATAAGTCCTAATTTCTCACACCTTTTCTTAAGGTATTTGCTTGTTTCATATTCTTTTTCACTAAGCTCAGGATTTTCGTGAAGATATCTCCTGGTTTTTATTATATCTTCTTTATTTTCTCTAATTTTTTCTTTGATCAAGTCGTTCCAAGTCATTTCTATTCCTTTCTAACAATAAAAAACGTCCCATATTCCACAGAGGAATATAAGGACGTTTAAATCGCGTTACCACCTTAATTTATGCATAGTCACCCATGCATACACTCATCAAGTACAAACATACTCTAATTCTATAACGGGAATTCCCGTATGGATCTAATATCGACCCATCCCATCCAAGGCCATCTTCATCTAGTCTCGTCTTTACTCCTTTTCACCAGCTGGAGCTCTCTAAAAAAGATTCTTCTAAACTACTCTTCTTATCAAATGGTTTAGTTAAACTTGTATCTCGTTGTTAATGGTATAATACCACCCAGATTTTTTTATGTCAAGTATATTTACTCATTATTTTTAATATTATTCAGGAAGTGTGATTTTCCCTAGGATGTGATTAAGTTTTGCTATAGCTATCCCATAATTTGTCATAGGAGTAGCAAATTCTTTGGCCTTAGCCACCCTATTTAGGACATGGGTCCTATTAAACATACATGACCCACAAGCAATAATTAGGTCATATTTTGGATAGTCAATCGGATCATTTCCTCTTACAAAATCTATATTTATATCCGGATGAGTTTTTCTTATAAGTCTTGGAATCTTAACACTTCCTATATCTTCTTCTATTGGTGGGTGAGTGCAGGCTTCTGCTATCAAAATATTTTTGATTGCTCCATCCAAAACCTGGGCGGACTCGACAAAATAATCTAAGTCTCCCTTAAAAGCAGAAAACAAAACTGAAAAGCTAGTAAGTTTAGCATAACTAGGCTTTTTATCATAAACTTGCTTAAAGGCCTGGCTATCTGTGATTATCAAGTCTATTCTATTTAGACTTTTTATTGTCTGATCGAAATTAGAAAGGTCTGTGCAAATCGCACTCGCCCCCTTATCAATTATTTCCCTAATAGTCATAACCTGTGGTTTTATAATCCTATCCTTTGGAGCAGCCTCATCTTGTGGCATAACAAGGACTACCATATCGCCTTTTTTTACTAGGTTTTTAGTTATACTTAGGTCTTCTTTTTTGTAAAACGATCTGATTTTTTCAAAAATTTTATCACGAGAATCAAGATTTCTTATGTCGACTCCGATTGGATTTTTATCTTGGTAGGTTTTTATAATCTCATCTCCCTCGCCAGTATCCATCTTCATCGCGACAAAAATTATTGGTTTGTCCTTAAATTTCTCAATGATTTCTAGGTTATCACCTGGGCTTAGGACGTATAAAAATATATCTATCTTATCTATCTCAGCTAGGGTTTTTTGGTATCTTTTTTCACCAAGCTTTGTAAAATCGGAAGTTCCAGCCGTATCTATAAAGACAACTGGTCCAAAATCAGTAATCTCCATTGCCTTTCTAATAGGATCTGTAGTTGTCCCTTCCATATTTGAAACGATTGCAACTTCTGAATCTGTTAGATAGTTTAGAAGACTTGATTTTCCTGAATTGGTCTTGCCAAAAATCCCTATGTGGACCCTTTCACTAACTCCCGTCTTAGATGTAGATGTCACGGCTTCCTTCCTCGATTTTTTTGATATTTTCCCTGGTTGATTCCCTTACATCTGGGTTTGGGATATTTGCTAGTTCCTTTTCTATCAGCATATCTGCATTACGAGCTGTCTGTTCGCTCGCATAGTCAACTGCGTATTCCTTAAGGGTTACAAGGGCGTTTGGATGGCAAATATTGCCGATTCCGTGTTTTTTGACCATGCCCATAAAGACTTCTCCAGTCCTACCCTTTCTGTAGCAGGCAGTACAAAATGATGGGACGTGGTCTTTTTCAATTAGCCAGTTTACAACCTCATCAAGGCTCCTGTTGTCAGCAAGCTCAAATTGGTCGCTTCCCTTAGTTTCGTGCTCTGTATAGCCGCCTACAGATGTCTTTGAGCCTCCAGAAAGTTGACTTATGCCTAGGTCTAAGAGCCTATTTCTCATAGCTTCTGACTCACGAGTTGAGACAATCATTCCTGTATAAGGAACTGCAATCCTAATGCAGGCTACAAGTTTTGTAAACATTTCATCAGATAGGGAATTATCAAAATCACCTGGGTCGATGTCATCAGCAGGCTGGATTCTTGGGACAGAAATTGTGTGAGGGCCTACATTGAATCTGGCTTCAAGGTGTTCTGCGTGCATTAGTTGGCCGATAAACTCGTATTCATAAGAATCAAGTCCATAAAGAACCCCAAGACCCACATCGTCAATCCCACCTTCCATGGCACGGTCCATAGCCTCTGTATGATAGGCATAGTTTGATTTTGGTCCAAACTTATGAAGGGCTTCGTAATTTTCCTTGTTGTAAGTTTCTTGGAAAAGGATATAAGTACCGATTTCAGCTTCCTTGAGCTTTCTGTAATTTTCTACAGTTGTGGCTGCAATATTGACATTAACTCGTCTAATTGCCCCATTTTTATGTTTGATGTTATATATTGTGTCGATTGATTCTAGGATATATTCAATTGGGTTATTGATTGGGTCTTCGCCAGCTTCTAGGGCAAGTCTCTTATGGCCCTGGTCTTGAAGGGCAATTACCTGCTCTTTTATCTCTTCTTGGCTTAGTTTTTTCCTTGGAATAGTCCTATTTTGTCCGTGGTATGGGCAATACACACAGCCATTTACACAATAATTTGATAAGTAAAGTGGGGCGAAAAGTACGATCCTATTTGCATAAAATTTGTACTTAAGCTCTTTGGCAAGGGCAAAAATCTCCTCATTTAGGTCATCTTCCGCACATGATAAAAGGATGAAGGCCTCTCTGTGGCTAAGGCCATGAGCCTTCTTCGCCTTTTCCAAAACTTCTATAATTAATTTTCTATTGTGAGCATTCTCCCTACCATAGGCAAGAGTCTCTAATATTTCTTCATGATTAATAAATTCTTCTGCATGAACACTTGCAGGATTGTAATTTGCCATTCTTTCCTTCTTTCTTTCTCTATATCTATGTATAATTATAATACTTTTTTGCCTAAAATGACAATTAATTGAGGATAAATTGTGATTATTGTAAGAATGAGAAATATAAGCAGTGCGAACTATTTGTACAAGTGGATTAGCTCTAGGAAAACAAAGGGAGATGATAATTAGCCCATAAACAAAAAGACGAGTTGGTGGCTCGTCTTTCAGGTAAATTCATGGAAATACTCAGATTTATATAATCATTATAGCTTTCTTTTCCTAATTCTCAAGCCAATCATTTCCCAAAATCCACCACATCTCCCCTGTCATCTACGATTTTGTAGCCAAAAGATGCAATTTCTTTTTCTAGATCTTTTTTAGCTTCTGCTGCCTCAAGACCCGTGTTTAGCTTATTATCATAAAGACTATAGGACCTTTTGGTATTTTCTGGAGTGAGATTTGGCATGAGGACATTTGCTCCTGCCATAAGGCCAAGCCTTCTGCCATCAGGGTTTATTGTGCCAAGAGCTGTTGTAGCAGGTATTAGGGCATAAGGGAAAATTATCCTAAGGATTGCTACAAGTCTAAGGGTCTTTGTAAAAGATCCATCTCTATAATCCTTAAAAGGCGTATCGTGGCTTACCAGATAAGGCCCAATTCCAATCATATCTGGCTCGAGTTTTTCTAAAAATCTTAAATCTCTAATCAAATCATCTGTCGTCTGAAAAGGACTATCAACCATAAAGCCGCCTCCGACTTGATAGCCAATTTTTTTTAGGTTTCTAAGGCACTCTTGTCTTGTTTCTAGTTTCATAGAATCAGGGTGGAGCTTATTATAGTGACTAGGATTTGAGCTTTCTTCCCTCAAAAGATACCTATCAGCTCCAGCATCAAAAAATGCCTTGTAATCATCATAGGTCCTCTCCCCAAGAGATAGGGTAATTGCCACATCCTTGTATTTTTCTTTAAGGCTTTTTAGGACATCAACCATAAATTCCTTTGTAAAATGAGGATCTTCCCCACCTTGCATCACAAAGGTCCTAAAACCTAGTTTATATCCAAAACGAGCTGCAGATAAGATTTCGTCCTTTCCAAGTCTATATCGGCTAATATTTTTATTTGATTTTCTTATCCCACAATAATAGCAATCATTTTTACAAATATTTGATACTTCGATAAGGCCCCTTATGTATACCTTGTTTCCATAATTCTCCTTACGGATTTTATCTGCTTTTTTCATTAGAGAATCTGTCATAGATTCATCTTCTATCCATTTTCTCAAAGTCTCGGTATCTATATGGTTAATTTTTCTCTTATTCATAAAACCTCTTTTATATAAAAAAATTAGGAGGTCTTATGACCTCCTTCGGGTTTGGTAAAATAAATTCATTTATAATATACTCAAAGTCAACTAAAATGCAATATTATTTTGTATTTCTTAAAAGATTATAGGGGAATTTATAATAGCGTGGCCTTGGCAGGTAGGCTTCGATTGGATTTTCAAGTTTACTTTCCAAATCATTTTGCCAGTTTTTTAATATCCCAATTCGCTCTAATCTCTTCTCATCCAAAGCAATATTTCGTAGACTTTCTCTTTGGTCAAGGCCCAGATATTCTTCACCAATTAAGTTGTCCAAAAGAATTATCAGCCTTTCATAAGGACCAATCTCTCTTTTCTTTAGATAGGATTTTATAAATTCATAGTCCCTGCCACTTAACTTATTTTCCCCATGGTAAGAGTCTATATCATCTGTCACAAAACCATGACCAAGGGCAATTTTTGCTGGAAAGAAATAAGAATCAAACCTCAATATCCTGTATCCTTCCATCATATGGGAAAGTCCATCATATCCATATCCCTTTCCAATATCATGTAGCATACCGCAGGCATAAGCGATTTCTGGATCAAGACCTATTTCCTTGCCAATCTTTTCAGCAGTTTTTCCCACAATATGACTATGGATAAGCCATCTTCCAGGACTTATCTTAAAGGCCTCATCTACTATATTCCTAACCTTGTCTTTATTTGGAATATTGCCAAATCCGTCCTTATACATAAGAGATTACCCCATAAGCGTGATTTATGTGAGATTCTATTTTAAAATCTATTTGTTTTTCATCCTTTTTATATAAAATCAAAACCTCATCCTCTTTTCTGATTTCGTTTTTATAAACTAGTTTAATATAAGAAAGCTCAGCCTCATCAAAAGCTTCTATTTCTCTTAAGAAATCAAAATATATACCGTTATTTACATGGAGATTTTTATCAAAATCTGCCCTCCTAATCTGAATCTTTCTCTCCCTATCAAAGTCATCGCCCATTTTGTAAGCTTTGCCACTATAGGTCTTTTCATTTGTACCGAAAGCCTTCGCAATTTCTTTATCAATTATAGATGCTCTTTGTTTTTCTAAGTCATATAAAATAAGACAGGCTTCTGCTATTGCAACAAGGTCTCCATCCCTTCTTATCTCAAAATTCCTATAGGCATAAAATCTTTTCATATTGGTTGGAAAGGTTGTTATTTCAATCTCATCTTCTCCATAAATAGGACTTATAAATTCAATATCCCAAGAATAAATCAGCCAAACTTTTTTATCCATTATAGGAAAGTTTTTCTCAATTTTTTCGCTTTGCCTAAAGGCTAGATCAAGCATAAGACCTGTCAGATTTTTAACCGTGATTACACCCCTCTCATTACAAAGCATGGGCAAAATCTTATAATTAGCTACTTCTTTCATATCTCTCCTTAATACAAAAAAGGGCAGTTGTCCACCCTTTTAGTCTATTTCTTTTAATAATTCTTTTACTGCATTTAAAAATTGTGGATCTTTTGTAAAGTCATTTTCATTTAGATCTAGGTCTAAATTAGTATTTTCTACCTCTACATCAGGTTTTACACCAATTTTATTGATTTTCTCACCATTTGGTGTCTTATATTCGCTGATTGTAATCTTGGCACCTGCGCCATTTTCAAGTGGGAAAAGTTTTTGAACAATACCCTTACCAAAAGATTTCTTTCCAATAATCTTAGACCTACCCCTATCTTTAAATGCCCCTGCAAGTATTTCTGATGCTGAAGCAGAGTTTTCATTAATTAGGGTAACCATTGGTATATCGTCCATATCGGAATCTGATTTTTCTGTAATCACATTGCCATTCTTATCCTCAGTAGTCACAATCACACCCTCATCAAGGAAGGTATCTGCAATATTTAGGCAAACATCAAGTGAACCACCTGGATTATTTCTCAAATCTAGGACAAGACCATCTATATCAGAATTTTTAAGCTTAGAATATTTTTCCTTAAAATCATCCCAAGTAATATCATCAAAGGCAGATAATCTTAAATATCCAATATTTTTATCACCTATAGAAAGATTTTCAGCAAAGACAGTATCAACCTTTACATCACGTCTTTCCACCATCATTGGGATTTCTTCACCCTCCGGCTTATCTTCGCTTATTCTAATTACTTCTAGCTTAACCTTTGTGCCAGGCTCGCCCCTAATAAGACCCACAGCCTTATCAAGCTCAGTCGCATCAAACTCCTTACCTTCTACAGATTTGATAATGTCACCTGACTTCATACCAGCTTCCTTAGCTGGAGAATCTTCAAATACTTGGATAACCTTGATTGTCCCTTCCTTAGAAGCAGACACAGTCACGCCTATTCCCTTATACCTGCCATCAAGATTTTCCATAAGTTTTGTAAACTCATCAGCTGGATAGTAAGAAGTATAAGGATCGCCAAGATTGGCAAACATACCCTTAAGGGCACCGTTATAAAGGTCTTCCTCCTCATAATCAAAAAGGAAATTATTATCAAGAAGCCCCTTAAGCGACTCCATCTCCCCAATTAGTTCTTTATCATCGGCCTTCATACCCTGGCCCAAATCTAAGTTTGTCCCAAGCATAAAGCCAGAAAATCCAATCGCCCCTATAAGAACAAGGGACAAAATAATTTTTCCAAATCTTTTCATTAGCTAAAATCCTTTCCAAATAGTTATCCTATTTATACTTATAATAATATTATTATATCACAATTGTCCCTAAATGGTATAAAAACATAGGTTTTCTAAAAATAATCCTTACAGATATTGGGTATATGTTTAATACCTATAAGAATTTTTAGAACGGAGAAAAAATGCAAATCAAAGAAGTATACAAAGATATTTACCAGGCGATTTTTCCACTCACAGGAAATCCACTCAAATCAATCAATATATTTGTCATAAAAGCAAGTGACTTTGCCATGATAATCGACACCGGCTTCAATAATCCTGAAAATAGGGCCCACATGGAAGGATTATTTGAAAAACTAGACTTAAATCCAATAAAGACCAAACTTTTCCTAACCCACCTCCACTCAGACCATGTAGGCCTTGCCAAGTGGCTATCTGATAAGGGCATAGGAGAAATTTATATATCAGAAACAGACGGGGAAATGGTCGAAAACGGCATCCACAAAGAAGACTTCCAGTGGCAAAATATTATAAAAAACGCCCACTTCCAAGGACTCGGTCCAGAAAACTTAGATATAGAAGACCACCCAGGCTATAAAAATAGGCCAAAAGAAAAATTCTCGTCCACAAAAATAAAGCCAGGCCGGAAAATTAGTATTGGCGACTATAATTTTGTTGCAATAGATGAAGCCGGCCACACACCAGGTATGCTTGGCCTTTATGAAAAAGACCACAAAATCCTCTTTTGCGGCGACCATATTCTAGGAAAGATAACTCCAAACATCACCTACTGGGGCGATGAATTTGGAGATAGCCTCGGAATCTACCTAGAAAACTTAGAAAAAATCAAAGACCTAGATATAAAACACCTCTACTCTTCCCATAGGTTCCTAGTAGAAGATGTAAACGCACGAATTGATGAGCTAAAAAACCACCACAAAGATAGGCTAGCCGACTGTCTTCAAATCATAGAAAAGCTAGGATCTGCTAATACGACAGAAATCACCCAACAAATGCAGTGGGACATCAAAGCCAAAGACTGGACAGACTTCCCATCAAGCCAAAAATGGTTCGCAGTAGCAGAAGCCGCTGCCCACCTAAAACACCTTGTAATACAAGCTAGGATAAAAGAAGAAGTTGTAGATGGGGTTGGATATTACTCAATAATATAAAAATAAAAAAATAAACCCTGCCTAGAAAATTAATCCTGGCGGGGTTTTGCTAGATCGGAAGAGCACACGTCTGAACTCCAGTCACAGCCAT
>CAMEGY010000027.1 GCA_945916625.1 uncultured Anaerococcus sp. | reverse complement strand
TAGAAAATAGTTTAAAATATGCGAGGAAATCAAGATCCAAACTTGATCTAAAAATAGATATAAAACACAATGATAAAAATCTTCTAATTAGGGTTAGGGATAATGGTAGGGAGCTTTCTCAGGCTGAGATAAATAAATTAAATCATTATCTAGAAATTGAATCTCAAAAAGATTATATATCTATGAAGCACCATGGGCTAATTAATACCTACAATAGGCTAAGGTTGTTATACAAAGACAAGGTAAGTCTTGCCTTCGTGCCTGTTGATTGTGGTGTAGTTATTGAAATAAGGATTGGTTTATAAGTGATAAAAGTAGTGATAGTTGAAGATGAAAAATTAATAAGAAAAAAACTCCTCCATTTTGTGGACTATGATTCTTTGGGTATGGTTGTTGTGGCAGATGGGGCAAATGGAATTGAAGGAGTCGAGCTTATAGAGAAATATAAGCCAGATATAGTTCTTGCTGATATAAACATGCCAGAAAAAGATGGGCTTGATATGATAAAGGAAACCCTTGATTATGACTATATAGCAATAATTATTTCAGGTTATGATTATTTTTCCTATGCCCAAAGAGCTCTTAAATATGGAGTTACAGATTATCTCTTAAAGCCTATTAGCATAGATGACCTAGAAGAGGCATTGCTTAATGCGAGAGAGATTATCTATAAGAAAAGAAATATAATGTCTCAAAAAACAGGCATGTCTAAAGCGGTGGATATTTCTACAAGTGGAGCTATAAAAGATACTACAGTCCTAGAAATGCTTGCTTATATCAAAAATAATTACCAGGAAAAGATTGCTATATCAGATCTTACTGGCAAACTTGCCTATTCAGAGTCCATGCTTAACAAAAAATTTAAGAAAGAAGTCCATATTACCTTCAATGAATACCTAAATAGGTATAGGATTAATAAGGCTATTGATTTGTTGGAAAATTCTGATTATAATATTACTGAAATATCCTATATGTGTGGATATTCTTCTGCCAAATATTTTGCCAGAGTTTTCAAAAAATACTTAGGTATGTCGCCTTCAGACTTATAAAATATAAAAGATTGTAAAAAAGTACACCTATTGGGTCTAATAGTGTACTTTTTTTGTCTAAAAAAATGATACAATATAAGAAAGAAAACATTTGGAGGATATTATGAAAAAGAAATTACTAAGTATTTTGGCAGTGTTTGGCCTTATCCTTGCTACAGGATGTGGTAATAACGCCGAAAAAGAAAACGATGTCAAAGAAGAGAAAGCAGAGACAAAGGTAGAAGAATCTGCTGAAGAAATGACAAAAGACGATGATGAGACCCTAATAGTGTACTCACCAAACTCAGAAGGTCTAATCAACTCAATAATACCTGCTTTTGAAGAAAAAACAGGGATTACAGTTCAATTAGAGCAAGCTGGTACAGGTGAACTTTTCACAAAATTAAGAGGTGAAGCATCAGCTCCAGTAGCAGACGTAATGTTTGGTGGATCATTTTCAACTTATTCTGAAAATAAGGATCTATTCGAAGAATACGTATCAAGTCATGATGGCGAACTTCCAGAAGCATTCCAAAACAAGGAAGGCTACAAAACAAGCTATACACTTGATGGTTCCGTAATTATAGTAAACAAAGACCTCACTGAAGGTATGGAAATTAAGGGTTATAAAGACCTACTAAATCCAGAACTTAAGGGAAAAATTGCAACAAGTGACCCAGCATCTTCATCATCAGCGTTCTCTCACCTAACAAATATGCTAGTAGCCATGGGTGGTTATGAATCAGACGAAGCTTGGGATTACGTAGATCAATTATTCAAAAACATCGATGGTAAAATCCAATCTTCTTCATCTTCAGTTTATAAAACTGTAGTAGACGGAGAAATGGCAGTTGGTATTTCTTATGAAGACCCAGTTATGCAACTAATAAAAGATGGTGCAGACAATATCGACATAGTTTATATGGAAGAAGGAGTTATCTTTTTACCAGCTGGTTCAGGTATAATTAAAAACTGTGAACACCCAAATAATGCTAAACTATTTATGGACTTCTTAAACTCAAAAGAAGCTCAAGATATTTTAGGCACACAAACTACAAACAGGCCAATCAGAGAAGACGCAGAAGTAAGCGACTTTATGAAACCAATCACAGAAATCAAACAACTACAAGAAGATTATGACTATGTAAATGAAAACAGAGAAAATATCATCGAAAGATTTACAAACCTACTTGTAGAAGCAGGAAACTAAGATGTCAAAAATAATAATTAAAGACGCTGTAAAAAAATATGGCGATAAGACAGTAATAAAATCTGTCAATCTAGAAATCCAGGATGGTGAATTTTTCACCCTCCTTGGGCCTTCTGGATGTGGAAAGACAACTCTACTTAGGATGATAGCCGGCTTTAACTCAATAGAAGGCGGCGAATTTTATTTCAATGATACCCTAATTAATAATATGGATCCATCCAAAAGAAACATAGGAATGGTATTCCAAAACTATGCAGTCTTCCCAAATATGACAGTTAGGGGCAATATAGAATTTGGCCTTAAGGAAAGAAAAGTTCCAAAAGAAGAGATGGATGAGAGGGTCGAAAAGATTCTCGATATAATGAAAATAAGAGAATATGCAGATAGAAAACCTCAAAATCTGTCTGGAGGACAACAACAAAGGGTAGCTCTTGCTCGTGCAATTGTAATAGAACCAGACGTTCTACTTATGGATGAGCCACTTAGCAACTTAGATGCAAAGTTAAGGGTAGACCTTAGAGAAGAAATTAGAAGAATACAAAAAGAAATTGGTATAACCACAGTCTATGTAACCCACGATCAAGAAGAAGCTATGGCAGTATCTGACAGGATAGCTGTTATGAAAGATGGGGTCATAGAACAATGCGACATGCCAAGAAAAATTTACCACAAGCCAAACAATATGTTTGTAGCATCATTTATCGGTACAAACAACGTAATCGAAGGTAATTACAACAAAGACCTTAAGGAAATTGTTATAGATTCAGGAGAAAGCCTAGCTTATGACTTGGGAAATGCACCTAGCCAAAGAGTTAAACTTTCAATAAGACCTGAAGATTTAAGGCTAGATCCAAATGGGGTTATAGATGTAAAAATTAATGACGAAGTATTTTTAGGATCTACTATGCATTACAATGTAGAACTTAAAGATAAGACACCACTTAATATAATGGAAGAATCAAGGTTTGAAGAAATAAGTAGGGTAAATACGGATTCTAAGCTAAGGTTTAACCTAGAAAAGATAAATGTATTTAATGAAAAAGGAGATGTGAATCTCAATGAACACGAAAGCTAATAAATTTGGATTTTGGAAGATAATAACCCTAGCCATCCTAGCTGGAGTCTTCATATTTTTAATCTACCCTATAGCAAGACTATTAATCCAATCTTTTTATGACAAAGAAGGAAGCCTAAGCCTTGCAAACTTTTCAGAGTTTTTCTCAAACAAATATTATTTTCAAACCATTATAAACAGTTTAAAATTGTCAATAATAGCTACATTGACAACCATACTACTTGCAACACCAATTGCTTATTTTATGAGTTTTTATAAGATAAAGGGAGCCAAGGTTTTGGAGATAATTATAATACTAGCCTCAATGTCAGCACCTTTTATCGGAGCTTATTCATGGATCTTATTGCTTGGTAGAAATGGTATTATAACAAACTTTTTTGCAGGAATTGGAATAAATATCCCAGATATCTATGGTTTTGCTGGAATTTTATTGGTATTTACCTTCCAGCTTTATTCACTAGTATTTTTATATGCAAAAGCAGCTTTTGAAAATCTAGATGCATCCCTAATGGAAGCGAGTGAAAACTTGGGAGTAGTTGGTTTTAAGAGATTTAGAAAAGTAATCCTACCTCTTGTAACACCGTCTCTTTTAGCTGGTGGACTTCTAGTATTTATGAGATGTATGTCAGACTTTGGTACACCAATGCTTATAGGAGAGGGTTATAGGACCTTCCCAGTTTTAATCTACAATGAGTTTGTTGGAGAAGTAGGACAAAACCAAGGATTTGCATCTGCTATAGCTATCATAGCCATAGTAGTTACAAGCGTAATATTTCTTATACAAAAGAAGATATCAGAGAAGAACGCCTATTCTTCAAACTTTCTAAACCCAGTTCAAAAGACAAAATTAAATGGAGCTAAGGGTGTATTGATTCACCTATTTGTCTATATAATCGTAGGTCTATCAATTTTACCTCAAGCCTACCTTATCCTAACATCCTTTAAAAATACATCAGGCAAGATATTTGTACCAGGATATTCACTACAATCCTATCACACAGCCTTTGCTAGGATGGGAACTTCTATTAGAAATACCCTCCTCCTACCACTACTTGCCCTTGTTATTATCATAATCTTATCAGTGTTAATAGCTTATATAGTAGTTAGGATAAAAGGTAAGCTTGCAGCAGCCATAGACGTATTTACCATGGTACCATTCATACTTCCAGGAGTTGTTATAGGTATAGCCCTGCTAACAGGTTTTGGTAATGGAGTTATGGGATCAAACTTCCTAGTATTAGGTGGTTCGCTGTGGATAGTGATAGTATCTTTTGTTATAAGAAGGCTTCCTTATACCCTAAGGTCAGCGACATCAACCCTCCAGTCGCTACCAATATCATTAGAAGAAGCATCTTATTCATTAGGAGCTAGCAAATTTAAAACATTTGCCCAAATTACTCTCCCACTAATGATGCGTGGAGTAGTTGCAGGATCAATCTTATCCTACGTGACTCTTATATCAGAGCTATCTTCCTCAATAATCCTTACAAACTTAAAGACAAGAACTATGACAGTTTCTATCTATACAGAAGTAGTAAGAGGAAACTACGGAGTAGCAGCGGCACTTGCAACAATGCTAACAGTTTTCACAATCTTAGCCCTAATAGTATTTAATATAATAGGATCTAAGAAAAATAAATAATTTTTAAGTACCCTCTAAAAGCCCAGAAAGCATTCTGGGTCTTTTTGTTTTTAAGAAAAAACTGATATAATATTAGAACACAAAATGATTAAAGATTTATATAAAGGAAAATAAATGAAAAAATTATTTATAATTATTTTATGCTTATTTCTAGCTGCTTGCAGCAAGGAAAGCAAGATTGAGGAAAATACAAAGGAAGAAGTACAAGAAGCAAAATCTGAAACGTCACTAGTTTATGAAGCTTTGGATGGTCAAACGCTAAAGGATTCATTTTCTAATAGTGAGGCATATTCTTCGCTCAATTTCTATGATAATGGAGAATTTGATGGGGATTTTTTATCAAATTCTGACATTGATGGTAGAGATTTTGGCCTAAAAGAAGAAAGCAAGAAAACCTATAATAGGTCGGAAATTCATAAGTCTGTGTTTTCAGGTAAATTTTCCCTAGGGGATAAATTAGATGATGGGGTTTATAAGATAATCCTAGAAGAGTTCACAATAAATAATCAAACTGGCCCTGATGAAGAAATCAAATACCAATCTTGGGTAGACTTTGCGGGAGGACTTAATAAGGACGATGAATATATCCTCTACCTTAAAGGCTCAGTTTTAGATGACTACCTACTAGAAAATAACCAGTACAAACAAGAAGAAATACAAATCTACGATCATGACGAAGAAGACCACCATGATGAAAATATTGACGAAAACGACAACCATAGCCACTATGATGAATATAGGGCCTACGGAATAATTATCTACAATAAGACCCAAAAATTAGTATTCACAGCCCATGATAAGTGGGCGATTACAAGTCATAAGCATTAGTTGTGAATAATGAACATTGTGTAAGATTTTGTTAAAATCTAAACTAAAGCCAAATTATTCCTTACCAAACGTTTTCTGTGATATAATATAAATAGCGAGTATATTTTAGACGGAGTAAGTATGGATATTTATGATATAGCGGAAAAGTCGGGTTATTCAACTGCGACAGTTTCTAGGGTTATTAATAAATCAAAAAACGTAAGCGATAAGGCTAGAAAAATTATAGAGGAAATCATTGAAGAGTCAGGCTATAAGCCAAATAGGGTGGCAAGAAGCCTTGCCAAAAACTCTACCCAAATGATTGGGATAATGGTACCTGATATTAGGGGATATTATGAAAGTCAGTCTGCCTTTGAATTAGAGCACAGGCTTGATAAGTTGGGGTATACAACTCTTCTTTGTGTGACGACCAATAATTACGAGAAGAAATTATCCTACCTAGATGTGCTGGTAGAAAGCAAGGTTGATGCTATTATAGCTGTCGGTTCGACTTATGAAGAGAAGAAATTCTACGAAAAACTTAAGAATATGTCTGTAATAATTCCTATGGCTCTTTTGAATGTAAAGACTAGTGATGAGAATGAGAAAATTGTCAATGTTTATATAGATGAAATTGAGGCTATGGACCAGGCTGTAAGACTCCTTAAGGAAAATTCTTACAAAAAGCCTCTATATGTTTCTCGAGATATGGGATACTTATCAAGGTCCTACATTGCCAAAAAATCTGGTTTTGTAGAGGCACTTTACAAATATTATGATGATGCTGAGTTTGTTGAATACAAGATAGTTGATCCAGATAAGGATATTAAAAATCTTGTTGAATTTTTGAAAGAAAATCCACAATTTGACTCAATCCAGTTTGAGATTGATAGGCTTGCTGTTAATGCTTATAAGCTTATGGCTAATGAGGGGATAAAAATGCCTGAAGATGTTGGAATAATAGGTTTTGATAATATAGAAGCTACAGAATATACAAACCAAGCCATTACTTCAATCGATCAAAGAATTTCTGACCAGGTAGATATCGCAGTTGACAATCTTCTTAAAATTTTAAATCAAGAAGAAGCTTCAACAAATATTTCTCTTGAGGCTAAGTTAGTTGAAAAGGAGACGACTCTTAGGGCGAAGTAATTATTAAAGTTTATAGAATGAATATGCTTTAATAAAAAATATAAATAAAATATTATTTTTATGCAAAGTACTAATTATTCAGCTTTAGAGCGGGGATAATTAGTATTTTTTTATAAAAAAATAATAAAATGTTTTCCGATTGCTTGCATTTTAAAAAAAATGCCGCATAGTGGTAACAGAAACCGACAATTATTGTTTAATGGACAATGTTTTTTCAGAAAGGAGTCATTTATGAGCAAAATCACAACAATTCAACAAATTACTAAACTAGGCATAGTTCCAGTAGTTAGGGCAAATTCAGCCGACCAAGCTATAGAGTTTTGTAAAGGATTAATCGATGGAGGTATCAATACTCTTGAAGTTACTTTTACAATCCCTAATGCAATCGAAGTATTCCAAAGAATCCAAAAAGAACTACCAAAAGATACGCTTCTAGGAGCAGGTACAGTTCTTGATCCAACAACAGCTAGACTTGCTATTATGAATGGAGCAAAATTCGTAGTAAGCCCATCTTTTGATAAAGAAGTTGCAAAAATGTGTAATATTTACAATATCCCATATGTTCCAGGATGTGTAACTCCAGCAGAAATGCTTGAAGCATACAAATATGGAGTTGACATTATAAAACTATTCCCAGGTTCCCTAGCAGGTCCATCATATGTTAAGGCCCTACACGGTCCATACCCACACTTCCAAATCATGCCAACAGGTGGTGTTAGCCTTGACAACCTTGAAGAATGGTTCAACGCAGGAGTAGTTGCAGTTGGAGCTGGCTCAAACCTTGTAGCAGGTAGCCGTGAAGAAATAACTAAAAAAGCGAAAGAATATCTAGAAAAAATTGCGGAGGTAAGAAAATAATGAGTAAAAAAGTTGTAACCCTAGGCGAAATAATGTTAAGACTATCCACACCAGGATATGAAAGGTTCGTACAAGCTGAAAGCTTTGACGCAATCTACGGTGGTGGAGAAGCAAACGTAGCTGTATCACTTGCAAACTATGGCTTTGATGCTTACTATGTAACAAAATTACCAAAACACGAAATTGGTCAAGCAGCCCTAAACTCACTTAGAAGATATGGCGTAAACACTGACTACATCGTAAGAGGTGGGGAAAGAGTTGGTATCTACTACTCAGAAACAGGTGCATCATCAAGACCATCAAAAGTAATCTACGACAGATCTAACTCAGCAATTGCAGAAGCTGATCCAAGCGAATTTAATTTTGAAGAAATCTTCAAAAATGCAAAATGGTTCCACACATCAGGAATCACACCAGCTATATCTAAAAATGGTGCAGAAATCACAAGAGAAGCAATGAAAGCAGCAAAAGCAGCTGGAGCAAAGGTATCAATCGACCTAAACTACAGAGCAAAACTTTGGACGCCAGAAGAAGCTCAAAAAGTAATGAAAGACCTAATGCAATATGTAGACGTATGCATCGGTAATGAAGAAGACGCATCATTATCACTTGGCTTTACACCAAAGGGACTTGACGTAACAAGCGGCAAGCTAGATGTAGAAGCCTACCACGAAATCTTCAAACAAATGAAGGAAGAATTTGGTTTTGATATGATAGCTTCATCACTAAGAGAATCATACTCAGCAAGCGACAACGGCTGGTCAGCCCTAATCTATGACGGCAAAGACTTCCACCAAGCTCCACAATACGACGTAAGAATCGTAGACAGAGTAGGAGGCGGAGACAGCTTTGCAGCGGGCCTAATAACAGGTCTACTAGATGGAAAATCACCAGCAGACGCTCTTGATTTTGGTGTAGCAGCAAGTGCCCTAAAACATACAATCAAAGGCGACTACAACCACATGTCTAGAGAAGAAGTAGAAGTACTAGTAGGTGGAGATACATCCGGCAGAGTACAAAGATAGATATCTAAAATAGGCAGGATTCCCGTATCCTGCTTATTTTTTAAGAATTCGAGGTAAAAATGAAAGATAAAATAGTATGTATGGGAGAGTTGGTACTTAGACTTTCTCCACCTGGTTTCGAGAGATTAGTCCAGGCAGAGTCTTTCAGATCGATTTATGGAGGCAGTGAAGCCAACGTAGCAATAGCCCTTGCCAATCTCGGACAAAAAGTAAAATACATTACAAGGCTACCTGATAATGAAATAGGCGATGCTGGAATAGAAAAATTAAGAAATTATGGAATAGACATGGACTACACAGCCAGGGGTGGAGATAGGATAGGTATCTACTACGCTGAAGATGGGATTGGCCTAAGAGCTTCAAAAGTAATTTATGACAGGAAAAGCTCAGCCATGAGCCGTGCCAAATACTTTGAATTTGACTGGAAAGGGATATTTGAAGATGCAAAAATATTCTTCCTATCAGGTGTAACGGCGGCAGTC
>CAMEGY010000026.1 GCA_945916625.1 uncultured Anaerococcus sp. | reverse complement strand
ATACAAGGAGTGACGTATTCACTCCTCTAGGTTCGGATACAAAAAGAATAAAGTTAAATAGATACATCAGTAATAAATAATATGATATAAGAAAATATTGAACCGCCGTATGCCGAATGGCATGTACGGGTGGTGTGAAGGGGCTAGTTCTTAGCCCTATTCGATTTGGTTCGACTATTTCATGTATAATCGTAGTGATTATTGTAAAAGTATTGGCTGATAAAATAATAAAAGACTAAAGAAAAGACGAGTAATTCTAGGTTGAGATTCTTACTCGTCTTTGTTTTTTATTCAATTTCTCCTATAGAAATGTCATAGAGGTCTTCGTATAGATAGGACTTGTCGATTCCTTTCATGAAAACTTCCCTATCGTCTATTTTATCTGTGAGGGCAGATTTTAAAAGATGTTTGATTTCAAGTGAGTTTACAACCGACCTTTCCATAGCAGAAAGGTAGGCAAACTTATCAATCTTGTCCCAATCTATGCATTTGCCTAGGTTTTTCTTAAGGATTAGGTCAAGCCAAATCCTAGTCGCCCTGCCATTTCCCTCACGGAATGGGTGTGCTATGTTCATCTCTACATATTTATCAATAATCTCATCAAAAGATGATTCAGGCATTTTTTCTATAATCGCAAGGTTTGATTCTAAAAAAAGTACTGGGGCAAAACGAAAATTCCCCTTTGAAATATTTACCGTCCTGATTTTGCCTGCAAAGTCAAATACGTCTTGGAAAAGATAGGCGTGGATTTCTTTTAGAGAATTAAAAGTGCCAACTTCAAACTCATCTATGAGGCCAAGATCCCAAAGCTCTTTGGCTCTTTTTTTGCTTAAGTATTCTTCATTTCTATTCATTTTATCACCTAGGCTTATTATACGATTTTAGGCGAAAAAAATCCCCCAAAACCTATGTTTTGGAGGATATTTTCTTAGGCTAGTTCCACCTTGTGGAAGTTCTTCTTGCCTCTTTTTATAATAATTCTACCATCTTCGAAGATATCTTTTGTGATTTCCATCCTAAAGTCATCGACCTTTTCATCATTTACAGAAACCCCACCTTGTTTTACCATTTGTCTAGCTTCGCCGTTTGACTTTGAAAGGCCAACATTGGTCATAAGTTGAAGGAGTCCGATTGGAAGGTCAGCTTCTGTGATTTGTGTAGTTGGCATAGCATCTTCATTGCCCTTGCCAGAAAATAGAGCTTTTGCTGCATCAAGAGCAGCGTCTGCTTCTTCCTTGCCGTGGACAAGCTTAACTACTTCGTAGGCTAGGATTTCTTTTGCCTTGTTGATTTCTTTTGCATCTGTAGCCTTTCCTAGTTTTCTACATTCTTCTGTAGGTAGGAAGGTAAGTTGAAGTAGGAATTTCTCAACGTCCCTATCGTCCACGTTTCGCATGTATTGGAACATTTCGAATGGACTTGTCTTTTCCTTATCAAGCCAAACTGCACCTTTTTGGCTCTTACCCATCTTAACCCCGTCTGCTGTTGTAAGTAGGGCAAAGGTCATGCCGTAGGCTTCGCCTTGTTCGTGTTTTTTAATTAAATCAACTCCGCCGATGATGTTAGACCATTGGTCAGATCCACCAATTTGAAGAGTTACGCCGTCTTCTCTATACATCTTTAAGAAGTCATAAGATTGTAGAAGCATGTAAGAAAATTCGAAAAATGTAAGACCTCCTGCAGCCATTCTATTTTTGTAGGCGTCTTTTTTAATCATTTCGTTGATTAAAAATTCGCTTCCCACATCCCTTAAAAATTCAACAAAGTTAAGGTCAAGTAGCCAGTCTTTATTGTTAAGCATAACTGCTCTGTTTTCTCCGGAGAAGTCTAGAAATCTTTGGAATTGCTTATAGAAGCAAGCCGCATTGTGGTCGATTCTTTCTTCTGTCATAATCTTTCTCATGTCGCTTCTTCCTGATGGGTCACCGATTAGGGTTGTACCGCCGCCAAGAAGGGCAACTGGTCTGTGGCCGTAGTTTTGCATACGCATCATAACCATGATTTGGATAAGGTGGCCAACAGTTAGGGAATCTGCTGTAGCATCAAAACCACAGTAGAATTTCACAGATTCTGTGGCAAGTTTTTTCTTTAGTTCTTCTTCGTTTGTAGCTTGCTCGTAGTAACCACGATCAACAAGCTCATCAAAAACATTATTGTATTCTTTTTCGTAAGTAAATTTCATAATTTTCCTTTCTTATAATTAGCTGCCTTTCGAACATAGGTGAGAAATCCTCTAAAAAAGGGACCTATAAGTTAAAATAGGCACAAAAAAAGAGCATAAAAGCGCAAAGACTTGCGGTACCAGCTTTTTTTTTATACTCGTTGCCAAACACAGACAGTTTGGCTTGCCTTAAACAAAATGAAAGTGTAATTTCAAAAAAGCCATCTCAGACCCTTCCTACTTGAATTCATTGTAAGTTTTATTCTTATAAGACTACTTAACACTAAGAATACGGTTTTGTCAACAAGACAACAAGCTTTTAGTATGATCTTTGACTTTAATGATTTGGGGAGGTAATGTAATAATACCCATAAGTAATATTTATGCAGATTGTTTTATATTTAGTAATTTAAATGAAAGGAATAAATATGATTGATAAGGATAATATTGAAGTAATTGATGTGAGTAAAGACATGATAAATTTATTTATTAATAAAGGAATCTCAGAATAATTTAAAAAAATACGATAAATCTAAATGTAAGAGATGCTTTGCTAAAACCACTTGTCATATTTGCATTGCAAATTTAGATGAACATGTTAACACCTTAGAGAAAAATTGTGTTATGAATAAAAAAAATATGTAGAATATTTTAATAATTTGATCGATTTATATGAAAATAATGAAAAGTTTAGCAATTTTATAATGAGATTGAATGAATATTCACATAAGGAGATTTTAAATGATTAAGAAAGATAGGCTAGATTTCAAAGATTTAATTAGTGAAGAAAAAACTTTTATCCTTGTAATAATTCTAGGAGCGATTAAGTCCTTATTGACTGTTACTTTTGCTTACTTAATAGGTATTATTATTGATTCTATAGGAAAATCATCCTATGAAATGTTAAAAAAGGTTGGGATTTATATATTAGTAGCAGTAGCTTTATATTTTCTTATATCGTTTTTATATAATACAACTGCATCTAAGCTAGTATATAGACAAAGTGTTGGAGTTAAGAATAAAATTTTCAAAAGACTTGATGATTTTGATCTGGTTGAATATTCTTCCATGGATAAGTCATACTACATAAACATGCTGACTGAAGATGTTAATATCATAAGTAAGGATTATTTTAGAATAAGGCATGAAGTATATGTTCAAGTGATTAGTTTTATAATATCACTAATAGCTATAATTTATATTTCTTGGTCTATGACCTTAATTTTCCTAGGAATTATATTGATAACAATGCTTATACCAAACTTTTTATCACCTATACAGCAGAGAAAAACTGAGGATTTTTCACTAAGGTCTAAAGAGAATTTTTCAAATCTCAATGAATATTTACAAGGTTTTTTTGTATATAAGGGTCTTGGGCTTGAAGGTCCCTTGGATTCTATGAAAGAAAATGATAAAAAATTTGAAAAATCTAGGATGGATATGAATTTTACTAATGATATTGTGATCGATACTATTGAAGTCGTATCGATTTTAGGTCAGGTAGGATGTATGTTTGTGGGAGCATTTTTTGCAATCAAGGGGACAATTACAACAGGTGCCTTGATAGCGGCTGTTCAGCTTTTAAATGGCATATTTACACCAGTTCAAACAATATCTATTTATAATAATAGGATAAGGGCAAGTTCTGCCTTAAGAGAAAAGGTAACAAATTTACTTTCAATAATTGAGCCAGTCAAAGAAAAGTTTACAAGTCTAAATAGAGGTATTTCTCTTAATTCTTATAGTCTAGATTTAGGCCATAAAGAAATAATAAAAAATTTTACTTACACTTTTGAAAAGGGCTTGTCATATATTATTATAGGTCCATCGGGTTCAGGTAAATCTAGCTTAATGAAGGCTATTTTGGGTTATTATAACAGCAATGATAAAAAAATAAAATACGATAATTTAGATTTAGAAGATATTGATAAAAAAGACTTGTATAAGAATATTAGATATGTACCATCAGAGACTTTTATTTTTAAGGGAAGTGTTGAAGATAATATTTGTTTGGGACGAGATGTAGATAATAGTCATTTAATAAGTGAAGTCTATAAACTTGGCTTTGACGAAGATTTTTTAAGAAGGAGACTAAGTGAAGAAAACTTAGTGGAGTTATCAAGTGGAGAACAGAAAAGAATATCAATTTTAAGGGCAACAATAGATCATCCAGAAGTTGTTATTTTTGATGAACCAACTGCAAACCTAGATAAAAAATCATCCAGGTATGTAAAAAATTATATTAATAATTATAAAGCTAAGATTAAAATAGTAATAAGCCATGATTATGATGATGCATATTTAAATCAATTTGATAGGGTGATAGATTTTGAAAATAAAATCATATAGTTTCATTGACACATATTCTTTAGAACTTATGCTATAATTAGTATAATTTATCAAAGAAGGATGAGGATTATGAAAAAATATCCAAGATTAATAGAAGAAAATTTAGAAGAAATAATTGATAAGCTCCTTAAAGGTAATTTAATAAATGAAGATGAAAAGAAAGTCCTGCTTAGATTTAAAGAGGGAAAGACCCAAGGTTTTATGAGACAAGTGTCTGATTTAAAGCAGGATATTAGTAAGCTCCAGCTAACAAGGGGACTTGATTTTTTAAGCAAAGATATGCTAGATTTATATACAGAATTAATGAGACAGTATCCAACAACTGGACCTTCGTCAATTTTTAATGGGCTTATAAAATAAGATTTATTAGAAGGTCAAAATAATAATAATTCTTTTATTGGGAAAATTATAAATTATCTTATCTAAGAGAAGCATGATAAGTTAGGAAGTGTTTAGCTTTTAAGAATATTATTAGGGAAAATGTGGAAAATTATTTGACAAAATATCAAAACCGCGTTACAATAGTTTCAATCAAATCATTAGTTTATAAAAGTGTTGAAGAGAAGAGTAGCTTTCTTAAGGCTTAAAGCGAATCCCGTAGAGTGTGAGGGGAGAAGTTAAGAGATTGTGAAAAGAACCTCAGAGCTTATAGGTCGATACAAGGAGACCTATACGGGAACTCCCGTTACAGAGTTAGAGTATGTTAGTACTTGATGAGGTCTATTTTGCGAAAAATAGATAAATATGGGTGGTATCACGAGTCTTCGTCCCTTTTTGGGATGGAGGCTTTTTTTATTACAAAAAAGCGGCACAAATGACTAGATTTGAAAAAATTGGGAGGAAAATTATGAAAAAGAACGAATACGAAGTTTTAAAAGAAGCGAAAAAGGTAATTTTAGCCTATTCTGGTGGCCTTGATACATCTGTGATGGTAACTTGGCTAAGAGAAAATGGCGCCAAAGAAGTCATTTGTGTGTCAGTAGATTTAGGGCAAGTGAAAGATCCTAAGGCTATGGAAGAAAAGGCTATAAAATCTGGAGCAAGCAAGTTTTACAATATCAATGTAGAAGATGAATTTATAGAAGACTACGGTTTTAAAGCCCTAATGGCAGGAGCAAAATACGAAAATGTCTATCTTTTAGGTACAGCCATAGCTCGTCCTTTGATTTCAAAGGTCTTGGTAGATGTGGCCAAAAAAGAAGGGGCAGATTTAATTGTTCACGGTTGTACCGGCAAGGGCAACGATCAAATTCGTTTTGAATTATCGATTATGGCCCTTGATCCAGATATGAAAGTTATCGCTCCTTGGAGGTTTTGGGATATAAAGGGCCGTAGCGAAGAGGAAGCCTATGCCAAAGCTCACGGCATAAAGCTAAACTTTAGCAAGGATGAGGATTATTCAATGGATGAAAATATCTGGCACTTATCCCACGAAGGCCTTGACCTAGAAGATCCAGAAAATCCAGCAAACTTAGAAAAAATTCTAAAATGGGTGATTCCACCAGAAAAGGCACCTGATAAGGCAGAGATAGTAGAAATTGAATTTGAAAAGGGAAAACCAATCGCCCTTGATGGCGAAAAACTAAAGGGTTCTGACCTTGTCAAAAAATTAAATGACCTTGCAGGTAAGCACGGAATAGGAATTGACGATATTGTTGAATCAAGGATGGTTGGCATGAAATCAAGGGGAGTTTATGAAAATCCAGCAGCAAGCGTCCTCTACTTTGCCCACGAAAAACTAGAAAGCGTAACCCTTCACCCGGACGCCCTTCAGTATAAGCAAAAAATGGCTCTTGACTATGCCAAACTTGTCTATGCAGGCAAGTGGATGACTCCATTAAAGGAAGCTATGGATCAATTTATAGAAAAAACTCAGGAAAATGTGACAGGCAAGGTAAAAGTCAAACTGTACAAGGGAGCAATGCAACCAGCCGTTATATATGCAAAAAATTCTTTATATCTTGAAGAATATGCAACCTTTGAAGAAGACGATGTTTACAACCAATCAGATGCCACAGGCTTTATAAATTTATTTGGCCTATCAAGCAAAATTTATGCAAAGGCAACGAAAGAAGGAGATAAGAAATAAATGAAACTTTGGAGTGGAATGCTCGATGGAAACTTGGATAAAGATGCAGAAATCTTTAACTCATCAATAAAAATAGATCAAAGACTTATTTTCGATGACATTGCTGGATCACTTGCTCATGTTAAAATGCTTGGTAAACAAAAAATTATCGAAAAAGATGAGATGGAAAAAATAATCGCAGGCCTTAAAAAAATCCAAGAAAAAATAAAATCAAATTCCTTAGAAATTGACCCATCATCAGAAGATATACACACCTTTGTAGAAAAATCTCTAATTGATGAGATTGGAGAAGTTGGCAAAAAAATGCACACAGCAAGGTCTAGAAATGACCAAGTCACAACTGACCTAAAGCTTTTTGTAAGAAGAGAAAGTCTTATAATAATCGAACTTTTGAAAACTTATTCTAAGAGCTTAACAGGTCTTGCAAAAAATCATACAGAAACCATTATGCCAGGCTACACCCACCTCCAAGCTGCCCAGCCAGTAAGCTTTGCCCACCACCTTATGGCCTATGCTTTTATGAATCTGAGGGATATATCAAGGATGGAAGATTATCTAAAAAGGTTAAAGGAACTTCCACTCGGGGCCTGTGCCCTTGCTGGCACGACCTATGACATAGACAGGGACTTTCTAGCTGGTGAACTTAGCTTTGAAAGGGTCATGGGAAATTCTATGGATGCTGTAAGTGATAGGGACTATATAATGGAGCTTGCTTCGATTTTATCTATCATTGCCGTCCACCTATCAAGATTTTCAGAAGAAATCATAAACTGGGCATCTCCAGCCTATAAATTTATAGAAATCGACGATAAATTTGCAACTGGTTCATCAATCATGCCCCAAAAGAAAAATCCTGACATGGCAGAATTAATTAGGGGCAAAGCCGCAAGGCTAATAGGAAATATGAACCAGGCCTTTGTAATGATGAAGGCGCTGCCTTTATCATATGCCAAAGATATGCAAGAAGATAAGGAATTCATCTTTGATTCTATCGATACAATAAAAATTTCCCTAAAAATAATGGCAGGGCAAATTAAAACTCTCAAGGTAAACAAAGAAAATATGCTAAAGGCATGTGAGGATGGTTTTCTAAATGCGACAGATGTGGCAGATTATCTAGTAAAAAAAGGCCAAAACTTTAGAGATGCCCATCATATTGCAGCAAGACTAGTAAAATACGCCATAGAAAAAAATCTCACTCTAGGTGAACTTGATATAGCTATCTACAAAAAAGAATCAGACCTATTTGAAGATGACATATACCAGGCAATTGACCTTAAAAATTGCCTTAAAATGCGAAAATCAAAAGGTGGGCCAGCGCCGGAAGAGGTATTGAAGCAAATTGGTTTTGTGGAAGAGAAAATAAGTACGTGTTAAATAAGTAGAATAGAAAAGAAGAAAGTGAAAAGAAAAAGACGAGAGTGGCTTAAATTTCCTCGTCTTTTCTCTTGAAATTTTAATATAAATTTATTTGTAAGAAATAATAAATTCTTTGTCATCATGGGCCTTAGCCTTATACTTATTCAAAATAATTTGGTATAAATTAGGGCTAATTTTTTTAGAAGTTTCGAGTGTCATTCTGACATATTTATCATAAGGCATCTTAAGGTCGTATAAAATTATGGATTTTTGGTAAAGCATGATCGGGGAGATTGGATTTTTATTGTTTGCTGCAATTGATTTGTTTATATAGTATGGGGCTAGGTAGGATTTGTCTGTGGTGTAGTAGGAACTTGCCATATTGTGGTATAAAATTGATTTTAGATTATTGTTATCTATTTCAGAATTTTCAATGAATTTTAGATAGACCAGCCTTACTTTTTTTTGTTATGACATATTTCATAGTTCATTAAGAGTCTGTAGTCGATAATATCATAGGTATTTGAGCAGAGACTTGTAAAATCAAAGGTCTTACCTATATTTAAGGCTTCTACAATTAGAGATTTTTTCTCATTCTTATTTTCTAATTCTATACTTTGAAATAATAATCTTAGCTTTCTAGCCCTATCTCTTATGATTTTCCTAGTAGAAGTATTTTCAATTTCTGTCAAAATCTTGATTTCGTTAGTCTGGAGACTTCCAGCATACCTATCCCTAGAATTTAATTTATCTATCAACTTATCAATTTGCTGAGAGTCATCTAATAAAAGATAAAGATACTCTGCCACAAGATCGATACTAAGTATTTCAGAAAGTATTTCAAGCTTGTCTAGGTCAATATCAATTTTCCCATTTTCTATATTGGATATGGTTCTAATATTTATAAAGGATAGATTGGCAAGATCTTCTTGAGTAAACTTATTTTTTTGTCTAATTTCTTTTACAAGCTTACCAAATTTATAATTATTTTCATTCATATAATCATTGTTCTTAATTATATCACATTATCAGACAAAAGTCCATGTATAAATTATACATTTACATCATTTTTTAAGTAATTTATAATGCAATTAAGAGGTGAAAAAATGAAATCTAATAGCGGTTTTATTAAATTAAGTACAATTATTTTGCTAAATATATTTTTATTAGCTCCTTTAGTAGATAAAGATGATGAACCTATTTATTTATCTACAAATATTTATGTATATCTTGATTTAGTTTAGATGTTTTTGCGATTTATGGAGTATTGAGTCTTATTAAATAATTAAATATTAATCCCAAGTTCATGGAATTCTTCCTTACTTCGTCCGTTAGA
>CAMEGY010000025.1 GCA_945916625.1 uncultured Anaerococcus sp. | reverse complement strand
GCTCCTATATTTTTTTTACTCATTTAAAATTACTCCTCCACAATTGTTATGAATTGTTAATAATTTAGTATGTCATTTTGAAATCTAAACTAATTCTATATCTTTTTAACAAAAATGTCAATAATTAGTTACAAAAAAATTACACTTTAACTGAATTTATTTATATTTATTAGGATTTCTTTCGAAAATTCCCAATTAATATAAAAAATATTCCTTAAAGTGTAATTAAATTTAAAAATAATTAGATTTTTGTAACTAATTATGTTGTAAATATGTAAAGAGTAAACCTATAAGCCGTGTTCTGTCGTGGATAATCATCTATCTAGGCTTATTATTGCTAATAAGCTCAAGCGAACTACCATTTCCGGACCGGGCCGAGCTAGCCTCCTACTGTCCATTTTGTTCTTGCACCGGATGGGGTTTACATAGCCTGCCTATCACTAGGACAGCTGGTGAGCTCTTACCTCACCATTCCAACCTTACCAAAATTGGCGGTATACTTTCTGTTGCACTTGCCTGAAGATCACTCTTACTTGACGTTATCAAGCATCCTTGCTCTATGGTGCACGGACTTTCCTCGTGGCTTACGCCCCGCGATTATCTGATTTACTCTTTACTTAGGATACCTCATTTTTATAAAAAAGTAAAATTAAAATACTTTCCTGAATGAGTCTGTTTTAGAAAATGTGATAACATCCATATCTGTAATTTTTCTAATTTTATCTTCTAGTTTATAGATAATGTGGTTCTCACTTGCAAAATGTCCTACATCTGCGATTATTATGCCCTTATTTGAAAGATCCATAGCTTCATGATACTTTACATCTCCTGTGATCATTAAATCACAGGAAAGCGAAATAGCGTCTTCTATAAGCGAAGAGCCCGCTCCACCGCATAGGGCTATATTTTCGATGTCTCTATCTAGATTACCATAGGCAATTATATTTTCAGTATCTAGCTTATTTTTTACATATTTTAAAAAATCAGTTGCCACCGTCTTTTCTATTTTCCCGTACCTACCAAGACCTAGTTCTTTTCCTAGCTCTAGGCTCTTTACATCTCTTAGCCCTAGGATATTAGCCAAATTATCATTGACTCCATCTTCAGCTATATCAAGATTTGTGTGAAACGCGTAGACTGTAATATTATTTTTTATACATTTTTGAAGTCTATTGTAAAAACTGTCCCTAAAATCAATTGAATTTGTAGGGCTAAACAGATATGGGTGGTGGGTTATAATTAGATTGGCGTTTTTTTCTATAGCTTTATCTACTGATTCTTCTTCAAGGTCTAATGAAACTACAACCCCACTTAGTTGATTATCTGGATTTCCTATTTGTAATCCCGAATTATCCCATTCTTCTTGTAGATCGAAGGGATATTTCTCATTTAGTTTCTCTATCAATTCATAAATTCGCATCTTTCTTCCACCTTTCTAATCGCCTTTAGCTTTTCTTCTATTCTTTCTATAGCTTTTATATCCTTAGATTTTTTCTTTATTTCTTCTAAAAATCCTAGATTTTTTTTCTTATCTATATTTAGCTTCTCTCTTAGTAGTTCGGATCTATTTTCAATATCTGTTTTCCCATAATGATATTCTTCGAATAATAATTCTTGATTTCTACCATAATATACCTTCAATATATCATAGTATTTTCTGTTTTCAAAAGAAAGAAAATCTTTTTCAATATAAAAACCATTATCTTTTAAATAATGTCTGAGTTCATAGGTATTTACATTTGAAGCTAAAATTAAATAATCTAGTTTTTTTGAAAATTCTAAACTATCATTTATTATATCTACAATGGTATTTGCGCCCATTCCTGCAATTATCGCTACTTGACCTTCTTTGCTTTCTAGGCCCTTAAAGCCATCAGTTACTTTAGTTTTAATTACTTTTCTTAGATCATCATCTAGCTTATCTACTAGTTTTTGTAGGCTTGGTTTTGATATATCGGTTGCTGTTATATCCGATGATATTTTATTTTTTGCCAAATATAAAGGAACCAATCCATGATCGGTTCCTACATCTATAATTTTTTTATCTGAATCTAAGATATTAACAATATCTAATAATCTTTTCTTATCTTCCATTATAAAAAATCTTTCAATAATTCACTTTTGTTTGGAGATTTAAGTTTCCTTAAGGCTTTTGCCTCAATTTGTCTAATCCTCTCTCTTGTAACATCAAATTCCTTGCCCACCTCTTCTAGAGTGCGTGGTGTTCCATCTATAAGGCCAAATCTTAGTTGAAGGACTCTCTTTTCCCTAGCACCTAGACATGATAGGACATCATTTAGCTGCTCTCTAAGCATTGTATAGTTCGCAGCTTCACCTGGGTCGATTGCAGATTCATCTTCTATAAAGTCTCCCAAGTGGCTATCTTCTTCTTCGCCAATTGGTGTTTCAAGACTAACTGGCTCTTGGGCAATTTTTCTAATTTCAGATACCTTTTCTACTTCGATTCCCATTATATCTGCAATTTCTTCATTAGATGGATCACGCCCAAGATCTTGGACTAGCTGTCTTTGGACACGAACAAGTTTATTAATCGTTTCCACCATGTGGACAGGTATTCTAATGGTTCTTGCCTGATCTGCTATTGCACGAGTTATTGCTTGCCTAATCCACCAAGTTGCATAGGTTGAGAATTTAAATCCTCGATTATAGTCATATTTATCTACAGCCTTCATAAGGCCCATGTTCCCTTCTTGGATTAAATCTAGGAAACTCATCCCACGGCCTACATATTTCTTAGCTATAGATACAACAAGTCTTAAGTTAGTTTCTGCTAGTTTTTCCTTTGCTCTTTGTGATTTCAATATATCTACATTGAGCTTTTTAAGTTCATCACTAGTAAATTCTTCTTTGTTTAGCATTTTTAGTGCCAAATTTCTTTTCTCTATACTATATGATAAGAAAGAACTTTCATCGTCACTTAGGACCTTGTTACTTTTGATACTTACAGCAAATTCAGATGTCTTAAGAAGATTATCAATTACCATTTGGTCATTTGTCTTAATTAAATCCTTATTTGCTGCCTTTTCTAATAGGTCATTAAATGATGAGTAGACCATGCTTACTACTTCATCATTTTCTATTATTTGAAGCATATGGTCAAAGGAATCGAATAGATCACATAAAATATTTGCTTCTTTTCTAGACAAATCCTCATCTTCTATAGAATTTTGAGCAATATTACATATTATAATTTTTGCATTTAATTGCTCTATTTGGTCTTTATCTAGATCGCCATTCATAACTTTGTTAAATAAGGAGCCCATATTTATAAGGCCATCTAAATCTCTTACTGTATTTTCGTCTATTTTTCTATCTTCAAGTAAGGACTCATTAGCTAAATCTAAAACCTTGGCTAGGTCACCAAAAAATACGTCATTAGCAAGTTTATTTTTATTTTGCTTATTATATTTATATCCATTTAGAGTTTTATAAGCTATTTCACCAGCTTCCATTCTACGAGCTAGTATAATTTCTTCTGTAGCTGTCAGTAGGTCAACCTTACCTATTTCTTTAAGGTACATCTTAACCGGGTCATCAAGCTTAATGCCAGCTAGATTGTCTACAGACTTATCTATTTCTTCTTCTAACTCTTTCTCGTCAATTTCTTCATCCTGTTCTTCATCGTCTATATCATCTTCAACATCTTCTTCCTGATCAAGTTCAGTTTCTGATTTTTCAACAATTTCTATACCTGCTCCGGTAATCTTACCAAGGACTAAAAGTTGACTTTCCTTATCAATGCCCTTAAAATCATCAAATTCATAAATTTGACTATAAGTTATCATACCATCTTGGTTTTCACTTATAGATACAAACTCATCAATTATCTCTTTTAAGACATCATCTTCGAGCAATTTATTATCATCGCTGTTCATTATCTCTCCCCTTACTATCTATAGACCTTCCTCTGAGATTTTCTCTCATTTTAAGTCTTTCATATAGGCTAATCTTATCCTTTAATTCGCTCACTAATATCGGATTTTTATCGTCCATGACATAATCTAAGATATATTTATAATCTTCATCTGTCTTATCAAATTTACTAGGATCCTTATTTATAAGAAAATCTCTAAAACTAAGAGCCTTAGGATTTTTTAGAAATTTATCAAAATAGTCTGATTCCTTTTGATAATCTTCTATTTGATTGAAAATAAGTCTCAATATCTCTAATTCATGAGCATTTATAGAACTCTTCTTTTCTTCTATTACAATATTTGACTTCTGAAATTCTTCTCTATTATATTTAGCTTTATGATGCTTGTTATTATACTTTGAAATGGCGGTTTTTAAAGTTTGCTTGTCTATCTCAAACAAAGATGAAACCTTGTTTATAAAAATTTCCCTAGTTAATTCTTGATTAATCGAAGCCAAAAAACTTATAAACAAATTAAGTTTTTCAAACTTTTCATTCTCATTAGCATCAGAATAACCCTTTAATATTTGTGTATAAAGATAATTATACTCATCTAAGGCCTCATCCATCTTCTTTTCAAAAGCATCCCTGCCATATTTTTTAACAAAATCATCTGGATCCAGTCCATCTTCTAGCTCTATAATATTTACCCCAATTTCAGCTTCTCTAAATATTTCTATGGCTCTTTTTGTTGCTTTTATGCCTGCAGAATCACTATCATAGCAAATATAGATACTATCTGCATACCTTTTTGCAAGTTTTGCTTGCTCTATTGTAAAGGCTGTACCAAGACTTGCAACAGCTAAGTCAATACCATTGTTATTAAGAGCTATGACATCCATGTATCCTTCCACTAGAATTAAATCTCTTCTATTTTGTTTTTTGAAATTATTTAGGCCATAAAGATTAAATCTTTTCTTAAATACATCTGATTCTGGAGAATTAAGGTACTTTGGCATAGCCTTATCTATAGATCTGCCACCAAAGCCTATGACCCTTCCATAAGTGTCTATTATTGGAAAAATAAGCCTATTTCTATACTTATCATAATAATTTCCCTTTTTAGATTTAGCTACTAAGCCTAATTCTAAAAGGTCTTCTTCTTTTATACCCTTATTTTTAGCAAAATTTAACAAATCATCCCAGCTATCTAGGGCGTATCCAAGCATAAAGGTATTTACAATATTGCTTCTAAGCCCTCTATTAAGCAGATAATCTTGGGGGGCCTTGTTAGTAAGCAAATTTTTGTAAAAATACATCATAACTTCTTTATTTATTTCAAAAAGTTTGTTTCTTCTTTTGTTAACAACTGGATTTTCGTTATAAACTATATTAATCCCGGCTTTTTCACCCAGGTATTTTAGGCTTTCAGGATAGGATAAACCTTCTTTTTGCATTATAAAAGAAACAACATCTCCACCTGCTCCGCACCCGAAACAGTGAAATAATTGTTTCTTCTTATCTACTGTAAAAGATGGGGTCTTCTCATTATGAAATGGACATAGACCTTTGTAAGAAGAACCTGCCTTCTTAAGGTCAACATATTCTCCAATTATATCAACAATGTCAGAATTATCCTTTATTTGATTTGCCATGTCATCTGATATTAATCTCATCTTCTCACCTAGTAAAATTATACTTTTCATCTATTTTTAATCAATTCTTATTTGATTTATGGTGGATCTATGATCATATATCATATACGAAAAATTCTTTATTATAAATTTGTATTATATTTTTCCCTAATATATAGTATAATAAATGTAAGAATTATTTTTTAGCCTAAATTTATCTTGATACAAAAGAATATAGAGGATTTATTATGGAAAATCAAAAAGAGAATATAGAAAATACAAAAGAAGAAAATACTAATTTAAGCCATATAGAGCTTAAAATACTGGATGTTCAAAATAACAAACTAAGCAAAAAGATATCAAATAGAATCCAGTTCCATCCATTTACTTATTTTTATTATCTAGCAGAAGGATATGGAAAATTGTCTATAGAGAGCGAACTTATAGATGTAAACGCTGGGGATTTGATTGTGATTAATTCTAATATTGGTCATACCATGTACCTAGATAAAAAAATTGATAATGTAAAATTGTTGGGTTTTGGTGTTGAAAGTATATCAATAGCTGGTCTTGAGAATGGTATTGCTCAAGAAATTAATTATTTTCATATAGATAACAGTGATAAAAACTTACAATTTCAACATTATTTTGAAGATATTTTCAATGAGTATAAGGGAACAGATATATTTGCTACATCACTTGCAAATGCAATTGCTACTACCCTACTTATTTACCTATTACGAAAATATAGGGATACTATAACTATTAAGTATGACAAGAAAGTAAACAGACAAATTGACTACATCAAATCCTATATCGATTCTAATTATAGCTCAGATATAAAACTAGAGGACCTATCTGCAATGGCCTATATGAATAAGTTTCACCTTATTTCTGAGTTTAAGCAATCCTATAGGATAACTCCAATCGAGTATTTGATCTTAAAGAGAATAGAAGTTGCAAAAAGTCAGCTTATATCGACTAACCATACTATGGAGGAAATTTCTGCCATTGTTGGTTTTAACTCCCAATCTTATTTTAACCAAGTTTTTAAGAAAAAAGTAGGTCAAACACCTTCCCAATTTAGAAGAAAACATAGGCTATAAAAAATACCACCTAGTAATATCAAACTGTTAAATTCAATAATTTGATATACTAGGTGGTTTTTAAATGAATTAAATTTCTAAAAGTAAATCAACTTTTATTAATAATCAACACCTTCTGAATAAGTGTTTGTCGCATTCCATATTAGGTACTCTCTCTGTCCTGACTCGTAGATAGCATCTATCTGAGCCTGGACAGCATCAGCATCATATTCCATCCAATTGCCCTCACCAATCCATGAGGCAGTGAAGTCTTGAATCCAAGGACGTGATTGCGGTGTATGCTCCAAACCCTCAAATACTTTTTGTTCTTCTTCAAGATATCTTTTTACAAGCTCATAAGGCTCTAAGTCTGGTTTTTCGATATCAAAAGAATATGGCCCCCAGTGAGATGGATATATCATTGAACACATTATATCAGCTTGGTTTGAAATTTCAGAGAAATCTTGACCTATACCACTAGCACGTCCCGCTTGCAGGGCGTAACCAAATACGTCTACAGCTACAGGTATACCGTATCCTGATATAGTTTCTCTAGCGTTTCTAACAAAACCTGTTATGGCCTCTACTCTCTTATCCCCTTCATCCATAGCTTTACCTTCGAACTCACCTCTAGAATAATCTAGTTGGTCACCAAAAGTTTCAAAACCTTCTGCAAATCTTACATAATCAAACTGTATTTCGTCAAAACCAGCCTCAGCAGCAAGCTCTGCTATTGAAATATTGTAGTCTTGGACTTCTTTTAGGAAAGGGTTCATAAAAGCTTCACCATGTCCATTTGCCCACAATGTACCATCATTTCTCTTAAAGCCCCACTCTGGATGCTTCTTGGTAATTATGGAGTCTTTAAAGGTGGTTATTCTCCCAATAACATAAATATCTCTTGAATGTAGGTCCTCTATTAATCTTTCTGCGTTTATTAGTTTTGTGTTGGCATACTGGATATCTTCGTTATCAGTATCAAAATTAACTGTGATATTACCCCAGTCGTCTTTTACATCTATTACAACTGAATTTAAGTTAGATTCTTCAATCATACCTATTATCTTGTTGTATACTTCTGGATTGTTTATAGACCCAGAGTTAAAGTATAGGCCTCTTACCCCGTCCTTTGGATAATATGGGCTTTTTTTATCTTCTAGGCTTAATAGCCTTGAAGTATCGTAGTCCATATTATAATCATCAGGGGTTATACCAATTTCATAGGGCTGGCCAACTGGTTTTTTTTCTGGTTTTTTACTCTTTTTTGTAATCTCTTTTTCTATTTTTTCACTACTTTCAATCGCCTCTCTTAGCTTATCCTTATTTGTAGCTTTATCATTTTTACCACAGGCTGATAAGATAATAAAGATAAAAAGTAAGAGGATTAGAAAAGTTTTTTTCTTAAACATTAGCCCTCCTAAATAAAAAAGCGAGCACAGGCCCGCTTTTTAAATTATTTTTATTGATTCAAGTCTAATCCCCTAAAATAAGTCCTGCTTATTTATATAAGGGATAAATCCGTCACTTTTGTGGGATTATTTTACGATTTTAGAAACAACTCCTGATGCTACTGTTCTACCACCTTCACGAACAGCGAATCTTAGACCTTCTTCTAGAGCGATTGGCTTTTGAAGTGTGATCTTAAATGTTGCGTTGTCTCCTGGCATTACCATTTCCACGCCATCTTCTAGTTGGATGTCACCTGTTACGTCTGTTGTTCTGAAGAAGAATTGTGGTCTGTAGCCTGAGAAGAATGGTGTGTGTCTTCCACCTTCTTCTTTAGTTAGTACGTATACTTGACCTTCGAATTCTGTGTGTGGGTGTACTGAACCTGGTTTTGCTAGTACTTGTCCTCTTGAGATTTCGTCTCTTTGAACTCCTCTTAGTAGGACTCCTACGTTGTCGCCTGATTCAGCTTGTTCTAGTTGTTTGTGGAACATTTCCACACCTGTTACTACAGCTTGGCTTGTTTTCTCTGTTAGGCCTACGATTTCTACTGTTTCCCCTACTTTTAGTGTTCCTTTTTCAACTCTTCCTGTTGCTACTGTACCACGTCCTGAGATTGTCATTACGTCTTCTACTGGCATTAGGAATGGTTGGTCGTTGTCTCTTTCTGGGATGTCGAAGTATTCGTCTACTTGTGCCATTAGGTCTAGGATTTTATCTGACCATGGGCCTTCGCCGCCTTCTTCTAGTGATTTAAGTGCTGATCCTACTACTACTGGGCAGTCATCGCCTTCGAAGTCGTATTCGTTTAGTAGGTCTCTTACTTCCATTTCTACAAGTTCGATTAGTTCTTCATCGTCTACTTGGTCTTGTTTGTTTAGGAATACTGCAATTTTTGGTATACCTACCTGTCTTGCTAGTAGGATGTGTTCTCTTGTTTGTGGCATTGGACCGTCTGCTGCAGATACTACGATGATTGCACCGTCCATTTGTGCTGCACCTGTGATCATGTTTTTAACGTAGTCAGCGTGGCCTGGAGCATCGATATGTGCGTAGTGTCTGTTTGCTGTTTCGTATTCAACTACTGATGTGTTGATTGTGATTCCACGTTCTCTTTCTTCTGGAGCTTTATCGATGTGTTCG
Source organism: uncultured Anaerococcus sp. (assembly GCA_945916625.1). Next base: position 144 of record CAMEGY010000025.1, on the reverse strand, counting down.
TAATCGATGTATTCACCTGTACCGTATTTTTTGTTTAGGGCTTGAGTGATTGCTGCTGTTGTTGTTGTTTTACCGTGGTCTACGTGGCCGATTGTACCAATATTAATATGTGGTTTGCTTCTTTCAAATGTTTGTTTGCTCATT
>CAMEGY010000024.1 GCA_945916625.1 uncultured Anaerococcus sp. | reverse complement strand
AGGAACAGACCACGCTTCCATCTCTACAGAAGCAAAGGTTGTAGGAAAGATTGCCAAAGAAGGAAAGACTAAGGCAGATCTTGGTAGAGATGGCTTCCTTAAGGAAGCTTGGGACTGGACCCACGAATATGGTGGCACAATTAAAAGACAGCTAAGAACAATAGGCGTTTCTTGCGATTGGGACCATGATTCCTTTACCATGGACCCTAATCTAACTCGTGCTGTCAAAAGAGTTTTCAAAAAAATGTACGATGACGGCCTAATTTACAGGGGAAATAGGATTGTAAACTGGGATCCAATGGCAGAGACTGCAATTTCTGATGCAGAAGTTTATCATAAGGACCAAAAGGGTAAACTTTGGTATATCAAATACCACTACGAAAATTCAGATGAATTTATTACTATAGCAACAACTCGTCCAGAAACTATGCTTGGTGACCTAGCTGTAGCAGTAAACCCAGAAGACGAACGCTTTAAAGATAAGATTGGTAAAAACCTAATCCTTCCACTTGTCGGTAGGAAAATTCCAATAATTGCAGATGATTATGTAGATATGGAATATGGAACAGGTTGTGTAAAAATAACCCCATCCCATGACCCTAACGATTTTGAAGTAGGAAGTCGCCACGACCTAGGCCAATGTGTTGTTCTTGATACAAAAGCCCATGTAGTAGAGGGCTACGGTAGATATTCAGGAATGGATAGGTATGAGGCAAGAAAAGCAATCCTAGAAGATCTTGAAAAGGAAAACCTACTTGTTAAAATCGAAGAAATTGAACATGCTGTGGGTTATTCTGAAAGAACAGACGTTGTAATTGAACCACTGATTTCAAAACAATGGTTTGTAAAAATGGATGAATTTGCCAAAATGTGTATTGATGCCTATAATTCTGGCGAACTAACACTTATTCCTGAAAATCTATCCAAAACCTACATGAACTGGCTAGAAAACATCAGAGACTGGACAATTTCTCGTCAACTTTGGTGGGGACATAGACTTCCAGTATTTTATACAGAAGATGGGGAAATAATTGTATCAGAAGAAGAACCAGATGAAAACGGAATCTTGGAGGGCAAGAAAGTTACCCAAGAAGAAGATACACTAGATACTTGGTTCTCATCAGCCCTATGGCCATTTGCAACCCTAGGCTGGCCAGAAGAAAATGAAGAGTTTGATTATTTCTTCCCAACAGACATCCTTATTACAGGCTATGACATAATATTCTTCTGGGTAATCAGAATGGTATTTGCATCAATGTACACAACAGGGAAGGTGCCTTTCTCACACGTATTATTCACAGGTCTAATTAGGGATAGCCAGGGCAGAAAGATGAGTAAGTCTTTAGGAAATGGTGTAGATCCAATAGATGTAGTAGAAAAATACGGAGCAGATGCCCTAAGATTTACCCTTATTACAGGCAATTCACCTGGCAATGACATGAGATATGACGAAGATAGGCTTCTTGCATCAAGAAATTTTGCTAACAAACTATGGAATGCATCAAGATTTGTTCTTATGAATATAGATGAATCAGATGATTTAGAATGTGACGGTAAAAACTTGATACTCGAAGACGAATGGATCCTAAAAAGACTTAACCAAGTTATAAAAGATGTGTCTAAAAATCTTGATAAATACGAAATAGGTTTGGCAGCAGACAGGATTGAAGATTTTATTTGGAATGAATACTGCGATTGGTATATAGAATTTGCAAAAATCAGACTTTATGGAGAAGACGAGGATGCAAAAACAGATGTAAAGAGAGTCCTTCTTTATGTTCTAAAATCTATGCTAATTCTTCTACATCCATTTATGCCATTTATCACAGAAGAAATCTATTCATCACTCCCAAATAAAAAAGACATGCTAATTGTAGAAACTTGGCCAGAAATTAGGGAAGAATTTAACTTTGTAGAAGAAGAGAGAAATGTAAACTCTGTAATAAAGGCAATCACAGCCATCAGAAACCAAAGAGCAAGCCTAAATGTCCCTGCAAAAACAAAGCAAAAACTAACTATAGTTGCTGAAAATGAAAAAAATAAGGAACTAATTGAGCAAATCAAAGATCAATTCAATAATCTTGCCAGTGCAAGCGAAGTCAATGTTTTAGAAAAATCTGAAGCAAATATTTCTGATGACGGTCTTGTAAAGCTTGTATTCAATGAGTTTTCTGTATATATGTCCCTTGATGAATTAATGGACTATGAAAAGGAAAGAGAACGTCTAAAAGGTGAGATTAAGAAAATCGAGTCAGAAATCAAAAGGGCAGAAGGTAAGCTTTCAAACAAGGGCTTTACAGACAAGGCCCCAGAAGCTGTAGTAAATAAAGAAAGAGAAAAACTTGCTGACTATAAGGACCTACTAGAAAAAACCAAGGCAAGCCTTGAAGAAATAAAGGATAAGTAATGTACGGTGAATTTTCTTATATCTATGATAAGCTAAGTTTTGATATAGAATATGAAAAATATGCTGATAATATAAAGACCCTTGCCAAAAAATATGGGATTAACAATAACAATATGCTTGAGCTCGCTTGCGGCTCGGGCATGCTAACCCAGTATTTTTTTGATGACTTTGACAGGATAGATGCCCTTGATATATCAACAGACATGCTAAATTGTTTTGCAGAAAAATACGATAATGACAAGGTAAACCTAATCTACTATGACATGGTAGAATATGAGAAAAAAGACTTTTACGATTTAATTGTAATCCTACTTGATAGTGTAAACTATGTAACAAAACCATCTGATCTAGAAAAACTTTTTAGAAATTCCTATGACAACCTAAAAGACGATTCACTTTTGGTCTTTGATATTAATTCAGAAATGAAAATGCGCGAGATCTTTGGTTCAGAGTGCTATATCTATGAGTATGAAGATATCTTCTACACTTGGGATAATTATTTAGAAGATGACTTAATAGATATGAACCTAAACTTTTTTGTAGAAAATCCTGACGGATCTTATAGGAGAATCGAAGAATACCAGCAAGAAAGAATCTACACTATTGATTATGTCAAAGACTTACTTGGTAGAATAGGTTTTGTAGATATAAAGATTTTTGATGAGGATACTTTTGGAGATTTAAATGAAGATACTTTAAGAGTTTTATTCTCAGCTAGAAAGGCGGCTAAATGAGCTTAGGAGTTGTTAAATTTTTTGATAACAAAAAAGGTTTTGGCTTTATAAAATGGGGAGGAGAAGACCTCTTCGTTCACTATTCGGATATCATAAGTGATGATGAATTTAAAAGGCTAGAAACTGGGGATAATGTAGAATTTGAAAAAATAGATGCCCCGAGAGGCCCACAGGCAAAAAAAGTAAAGAAATTATAAAAAATTCCCTCTAGTCTGAGGGAGTTTTTATTTGATAAACTATTTTACCAAGTCATAATCATATAGGTCTACTCCAGGGGCAAGGCTTATATTTTTATATCCTAGGTCTAGGAGGCTTTCAATTGCCATCATAGATCTGCCATTTGTCCTACAGTGGACTACGAGCTTATCGTTTTTATCTAGGTCAAAATCATTTGCTAAGATATTATCTAGGGGTACATTTATAGCGTTTTTGATGTGGCCTTCCTTATATTCTTCTTCGGTTCTTACATCGATAATTTTATAGGAATCATCAAGTTTTCCTAAATCTTTGCCAGAAATTTCTTTTATACTCATAGTCGCTCCTTTTTTACATTATTATACTATAAATTTATTTTTTTAATATTTTGTTTAAAATCTATCATTTTTTGGTAAATTAATATAGAGGTGAATTATGAAAATTTTATTAACAGGGTTTGATGCCTTTAATGGCGAAAAAATTAATCCTTCAAGTCTTATTTTAGAAAAACTTGATGATAATATAGACGGTCATGAGATAGAAAAGCTTATGCTTCCTACATCCTTCTATAAGGTGAAAGATTTGATAGAAGAGAAGGTTCTTGCGTTTAAGCCTGATATTATTATTTCTTTGGGCCAAGCAGGAGGAAGGAGTGAGATCACAGTTGAAAGAGTGGCAATTAACATAGCAGACGCTTCTATTTCTGATAATGACGGAAAAAAACCAATCGATGAAAAAATACGTTTAGACGGTGAAAATGCATATTTTTCAAGCCTACCAATCAAGGCTATTGTAGAAAATTTAAGAGAAAATGAGATTCCTGCATCAGTGTCAAACTCAGCAGGCACTTATGTTTGCAATTTTGTAATGTACAATGATTTATACTTGGCAGAAAAATACAAAGATATGGCTGCAGGCTTCATCCATGTCCCATATTTACCAGCCCAAGTTCTTGATAAAAGAGGGATGGCTTCCATGAGCCTAGGTGACATGGTAAGGGCGGTAGAAATTATCATCAAAACAAGTATTGCCTATAAGGATAAGGAAGATTTAGAAAAAGCTGAAGGGAGGATTTGCTGATGACTCCCAAACTTATTATTATTCTTTTAATCTTATTTGTACCTCAAATATTTTATCTAATAAAAGAAATCCGCTATAAGTCATTTGATATGACTAAAAAATATTTTAAGAGGTATTCTGTAATAAATGACGGATCCTATGAGGAAATCTACCTTACAAATACAGATGGTTTCGATCTTTTTGTTAGGATACTAGGTCATGAAAATCCTAAGGGCATAGTGCAAATAGTCCATGGAGTTGCAGAGCATTCAGGAAACTATATGGATTTTGCAAAAAATTTAAATGACAATGGCTACATAGTTGTAATGGATGATCACAGAGGCCATGGCAAGTCTATATCTACATCCTATCCTAATGGCTATATGAAAAGGGCAGAAGAGATAGTAGACGATGAAATTATGATTGCAAAATATATCAAGGAAAGATATCCTAATCTTAATTACACCCTACTTGGTCATTCCATGGGATCAATGATTGCTAGGTTATTTTTGAGAAAAAATGATGACCTTTTAGATAGGTTAATCCTAACTGGGACAGTACCTGTAAATAAATTATCTGGCCTTGCCTTATTTTTCTTTAATATAGGGTGTTTCTTTCTTGGAGAAAAGGGAGAAACTAGGGTTATAGACTATCTTGTAGGTGCAAGTGGCCTAGACTTTATTAGCTTTGATAAGGAAAATATAAGCATAAAGGCAAATGATCCTCTTAGGGTCTTTAAATTTAGGGGAGGATATTCTAGGGTACTAATTGAAATTAATAAAAAATTAGGACAAAAATCTAAGTATAAGTGTAAAAACAGGGACCTAAAGATATATAATATGGTTGGAGAAAGCGATATTATAACCAAGGGTGATAGGGGAATCAAAAACAGCATTGATCTCCTTAAATCAATTGGCTATACCAATATCGAGAATAAAGTTTACAAGGATATGAAACACGAAATTCTTAACGAAACAGCAAAGGCAGATGTCTACAAGGATGTAGTCGGTATTTTAGAAAAGTAATTGGGATAAATTTTTTAGATGTTTTATGATTTAGGGCCACATTTAAAATTGGCTATTGTCGTAAAAAGTGAAAAAAAGCGTAAATTATAAGTAATAAGGAGAGTGAGGATACAATATGGATAAGATTTTAGAATTATTACCTATAAATAATATAAAAAGTATAAACCTTGTTCCAGGAGGAGATGTAAATGAATCCTATAAGCTAGATGCTGACGGGGGTTCATATTTTCTCAAGGTTCACAAAAACAAGGATGCAATATTTTTTGAGGGAGAGAAGGCAGGACTTAAGATCTTTGAAGAAAAGGGAATCTATGCACCAAGAGCCCTTGCAAGTGGACAAGCTGATGGGGCAGCTTTCTTGCTCCTAACTTACCACGAAGAAAAAAGGGAGGGTAGGCAGGAAGATTTGGCAAAGGTTATTGCTCAAATCCACCAAATAAAAAGCCCAAACGGAAAATTTGGCTTTGACTATCCATATATAGGTCAAGCTTCAAAGTTTGATAATAGCTATAAAGATAGTTGGAAAGAAATTTTCCTCCACCAAAGGATGGATAAGCTTGCTAGCATGCTTAAGAAATTTGAACTTTGGGATGAAAAAGACCTAGCAAGGTATGAAGAAGTAAGGTTTATTATAGAAAAAGAGCTTGATAAACATAAGTCAGAGCCAGTACTCCTTCACGGAGACCTCTGGGCCGGTAACTTTATGTTTGATGAAGATGAAAGACCTTTAGTATTTGATCCAGCTCCATTATATGGAGACAGGGAATTTGATATTGGGGTATCTACAGTATTTGGAGGCTTTGGTAATGCATTTTATAATGAATACAAAGACCTTTTGCCAATGGAAGAAGGCTACCAAGAAAGGCTAAACTTCTATAGATTGTTCTTACTTATGAAATATCTATTGAGGTTTGGACCAGTATATGACTCATCAGTAAATGATATGATGAAGATAATCACAAATTAAACCCATAGAAAAGTGCTTCGGCACTTTTTTTATTGGCAAATTTTCTCTTTAGAAAAAGAAGGCCGTGAAGTATAATGGTATATAAGCAAAAATTAGGAGGGATTTATGGATGATATTAAGGCTTTAATTGAAAACTTGCTATCTGACATCAAAAATGTAGATAAAAAGACCATTAAAAGAACTGTTAAAAAAGAAAATAAAAATATTAATATCAACATAAGTCTAGGTGGAAAAAGTGATGGATATTATGTATCAAAACTAAGGCTTCCAGCAAATAAGCTTGATGTACCAAGCCAGGTAAAATTCTTAAGTTTAAGACTATATATAGACTTTGCAAAATTTATAGAAAAAAACTATGGAAGAAGCCTTACAACAAGTCACTTTCATCAGCTCTATCAGCTAGCCCGAGATTATGTAGAAGACTTTATAGATCCTAACTTTGATAGTGAGGCAGATAGGATTTATAGGAATTTATATAGGCTAACTAATCAAGATTTCTCAGACAAATTAAAGAAAGAAGCCCAAAGTTATTTATCCGAGCTTCCAATATTAAATGTTGAAACAATCGAATTTTATAAGTTAAGCCCAAATGGTAAGGCCAAGGTTTTTTGGGACGAGGATGGGACTTTTCGTGAAAAATACTCTTTCAAAAAAGATGAAGAAAAGGCCCTAACGCAGCTAAGCCAGAGAAATAATGTTCTCTGGACTAATGAGTTGTTAAAGGACTTTACAATAAATTTATACCTTAAAAGCTTAAAGCAAGCTTTCTTAGATAAAAGCATAGATACAGACATTCTAAAAACATATACCAAGCCTTACACCCTTTCTAAAAAACTCCTAGACAGCCTTCTTATAATCACAGAAGCAAATGTCAGAAGAAAATTTTCTTTTTTGGCGGACATAAAAACAGAAAATTCCATAGAAATCTTAAGGGAAAATCAGTGTGATGATATATTAGAATTTTTTAGGACTAGTCAAAGAACCTACCTAGATAATGTGGAAGACTCAATAATTGAGGAGATTTACCTATCCTATATCATGAGAAATCCAAACAAATCAAGTGATATAGCAAGCTTCATAAGTAGCCTTGATATAAGCCGTCAGGAAGAAACTCTCCTTAAGTTTAAAAACAGAGAGAATTTTCCCGATATTTTAAATAGTTTACTCTCTAATTCTTTTGTCCCTAGCAGGATTTTGGCCCTATTTTATACCTACAAATTTCAAAATCCAAATCCTAGGCATAAAAAAGTACTATTTGAGATAATAAGGCCAGAAAATTTTGATAGATTTATAGACCTTATAAAGGATAGGGACTTTGACCTTGATCTGCTTGAAGAAATTCTTGACCTTAAAAACATCCAAACCAAGAAAATTAGCCTTGATAAAAAGATGGTAAGTAAATCGAGAAATGAACTTACAAATACAGTTAATACCCTAAGTGAATTTATAGGAGACTTTGAAGATACAGAAGAAATAGAAATAGTAGAAGCAGAAAGTCAAGAAGATGAGAATACAGAAAATAAGCTAAGCCCAAATACTATTAAATTTTTAAAAGTTATCCTAGAGGATACTTATATAGATAAGGACAAAGCAAGACAAATTGCTCAGGAAAAGGGGCTTTTCTTAAATGTTTTTGTAAATGAAATAAATGACCAACTTTTTCCCTATATCAATGACCAGACCCTAATAATAGAAGAAGATAAGATAGTAATTGATGATTTTTATATAGACATGGTAAAGGAGCTAGTAGATGAATAGGATAAATCCTAAAGAAGCGATGACAATTATCACAAGCCTTGAAGCGGGAGTTGTACCCGATATTGGAATAGGTCACCTCTTAGTCGGCAGGAGCGCTGAGGTAGATGAATTAATAAAAATTTTGGAAAATGTAGGAGAAGGAGGCTCTGACCTGAGATTTTGGGTTGGAGATTTTGGTTCGGGCAAATCTTTTATGCTAAAAACAATCGAAAACCTAGCCCTTTCTAAAAACTTTGTAGCATCAACCATTGACCTTAATCCTTCTAGGAGGTTTTATGCGACTGATAGGAAGGCTGTAAATCTCTATTCTACAATAATAGAAAACTTAAAGACAAAAAATTCAAGGAGCGGAAATGTCATCGAAGTAATTATAGAAGAGTGGATTTCAAATATTTTTATGGACCTATCCAAGGAGAAATCCTATGATATCAAAGCTTTGATGGCAGGCAACCACCAAGAAGAGGTAGTCGGAATAATTTTAGAGACCCTTGCAAAATTTAAGGCAGTTGGTCTTTCTTATGAACTTGGTCAAGCAATTTGCAAATACTATGAGGCCTTTGTAAATGATGATAGGCTTCTAAAACTTAAGGCAATAAGGTGGATTAGGGGAGATATAACAACAAAGACTGAAGCGAAAAAAGAACTTGGAATCAATGAAATAATAAATGATGACAATTATTTCGAGGCCATAAAAAACCTTGCAGAGCTTTTTAAGGAAATTGGCTATGCTGGCTTTGTAATCAATTTTGACGAAGCAGTCAACCTCTATAAACTTCCACATGCTACAACTAGGGAAAGAAACTACGAAAAAATCCTAAATATCTATAACGAATGTAAGTCAAACCTTGCCAGAAGCATTTTTATAAATTTTGGTGCTACAAGAAAAACTGTATTTGATGAATCGAGAGGGCTTTCCTCCTACGGAGCCCTAAAGGGAAGGCTAGGAAGTGAATCCTCTATGGATTCTGACTTTATTAACACCAATAAAACTGTTCTGGGCCTTAAGGTTTTGACAGATGAAGAAATCTATACCCTACTTGAAAATTTGGTAAATATTTACAATACCTATTACAAGACAGCTATAGATATAAGCACTGGTGATATTGTAAAATATATGGAAGGGCAGCTAAATAGGCCAGGAGCAGATGAATTTCTTACTCCAAGGGCTGTTATAAAAGATTTT